>NZ_JBSFYR010000071.1:0-41040 GCF_053599875.1 Streptomyces sp. NPDC005151
GGTGGAACGGTCACCCACTCGACCGAACACGGACAAGTCACCTTGCACGCCTCGATTTCACCCTCACTGGCTGATCGAATTAACCACCAGGATCATTGGCTGCTCCGCCGTGGGCGGAGATGATGTGCAGCCGGCCGCGGCGAAGTCGGCAGCGGCATCCGCATCCGCATCCGCGGCTGCATCGGAGAAGGCGCCCGCCTCGCCCGAGACCCCCGGCGACTTTCTCGACCTCGCCCAGAAGACCATGGCGGCGCAGCACGGATGGACCTTCGCCGTGCGCGGGAAGGAAGGGCTCACCCTGCAAGGGCAGCAGCCCAGCAATGCGTCCTATACGGCCACCGTGCGGCGCACCAGTGATCCCGAGGCGCTCCAGTCGCATGGGGTCATCATCAGCAGTAAAGGGCAGCGCAAGCCCGAAGAGGTCTTCGTCGTCGGCGGTACGGGGTACGTGAAGGAGGGCGACGCAGGCGCCTGGAAGCACGGGGCCCTCACTGATCCGGTGATCGCGAACAAGGTCGAGGATCCCGTTGCCGCCGTCCAGACGTTCCGGACCTACCTGAAGCAGGGTGGCGTCACCCTCACCAAGGCGGACAGCCACGGCAAGGTGCGGCTCCAGGTGCGGGTGGCCTTGCCGCGCAAGGTGCCCGAGGTGCAGGACCGTGCCTATGTGAAGTCCGCCGTACGGGAGGTGGAGCCCGTCCTCGCTCAGCTCCGACGGGCCGGCGTGGTGGTGGACAAGTCTCAGGTCACCCTGTCCCGGCTGACCGAGACGCTGACGCTGGATGCCAGGACGGGGAAGGTGGAAGCCCACGCGTTCCGGTTCGCCTTCCGGATTCCTAACGGCGGGCAGAACATCACGTACACCCAGGACGTGAGCGAGGAGAACCGTGGAGTGTTCGGCGGCAGCATCGCCCTTCCCCCGGGAGTGAGTTGACGGGTCGGGGCGGCCGCGGACGGGCCGCCGGATTCCGGGCCGGGGGCAGCGCGAGCAGCGGATTGCCCCCGCGGCCGAATACCACCCGTCACAGGTCGACCGGCGCACTCATCTGCAGGTTGAGGCAACGACCGCGCCGGCCGCGTCGATCAGCAGGCACCCCACGACTTCCCGCCGTGGCTCGCTACGAGAGTTGCGGCATCACGTCGGACGCGATCAATTCCAAGTGGTCCAGGTCGTCAAGGTCCAGCATCTGCAGGTACATCCGCTGTGAGCCGACGGCCCGGAACGCCGAGATGCGCTCGACGACCTCCGCGGGAGACCCGGCAAGACCGTTGGCCTTCAGCTCGTCGACGTCGCGGCCGATGGCTTCCGCCCGGCGCTTCACCTCCGCGTCGGTCTTGCCGACACAGGCGACGAGGGCGTTGGAGTAGACGAGGTCGTCCGCCCTGCGCCCGCGGTCTTCAGCCGCCGCACGCACGCGGTTGAACTGCTGCTCCGTGTCGGCAAGGGACGCAAACGGAATGTTGAACTCGTCGGCGTACTGAGCGGCAAGAGCGGGTGTCCTCCTGGCTCCGTGACCGCCGATCAGGACCGGCACCCTGGCCTGGGCCGGCTTGGGCAGCGCGGGGGAGTTCGAAAGCTGGTAGTACGTCCCGTCGAAGTCGAATCGCTCACCGACGGGCGTGTTCCACAGCCCGGTGACGACCGCGAGCTGCTCCTCCAGGCGTCCGAACTTCTCCTTGGGGAACGGGATGCCGTAGGCCGCATGCTCTTCCGCGTACCAGCCGGAGCCGAGACCCAGCTCCACCCGCCCGCCGGACATCTGGTCGACCTGCGCAACCTGGATCGCGAGGACACCGGGGAGGCGGAAGGTTCCGGCGGTCATGAGGGTCCCGAGGCGGATCCGCGACGTCTCGCGCGCGAGACCGGCAAGCGTGATCCAGGCGTCAGTAGGTCCCGGGAGGCCGTCCACGGCTCCCATGTGCAGATAGTGATCCGAGCGGAAGAAAGCCCCGTAGTTGAGTTCCTCGGCTGCCTTGGCGACGCGGAGCAGCGTCTCGTAGGTCGCCCCTTGCTGCGGTTCTGTGAAGACACGAAGATCCATGCATCCATCATGCCCGTGGTGTAGTCACGGACTCGCCTTGAACCGCTGTCGCACACGCATCGCGGCGTGCGGAGGGCACGGTACTCAGGCTGTTTCTCTGCGATCACCTCGCTGCCCGGAGGAGGACCACTACCGTGGGTCATACACACGCCTCGGCGCTCCTCGTCACCGACAGGCAGAACGCCCTGGTGGCGATCGCGTCCGGCTGTCGTAGGATCCGGCCTCCTGCGGTCCCCGGCCGACGAGGACCGTATCGCCGCGACCGACGCACGCACCTGTGCAGGTGGTCGACCGGATGGAAGTGAGCAGCTGTGCAACCCGCCCGCCCGCTGGCCGCCGCGCTCGCCGAAGGAATCGTCCTCCTCGACGGCGGTCTCTCCAACCAACTGGAGGCGCAGGGCTGCGACCTGTCCGACGAACTGTGGTCGGCCCGGTTGCTGGTCGACGAACCACGGCAGATCGAGGCCGCGCACCGGGCGTATGTGCGGGCGGGTGCGCAGGTGCTCATCACCTCCGGCTACCAGGCGACGTACGAGGGGTTCGCGCGGCGGGGGATCGGCCGGGCCCGGGCGACGGAGCTCTTCGCCTCCAGCGTGGAGCTGGCCCGGCGGGCCGGTGCGGCGGCGGACCGGGAGGTCTGGGTCGCCGGCTCCGTCGGCCCGTACGGGGCGATGCTCGCGGACGGCAGCGAGTACCGCGGGCGGTACGGGCTCTCGGTGTGGGAGCTGGAGCGCTTCCACCGGCCCCGGATCGAGGCGCTGGCCGCCGCCGGCCCCGATGTGCTGGCGCTGGAGACGGTGCCGGACACCGACGAGGCCGAGGCGCTGCTGCGGGTGGTCGACGACTACGGGCTGTCGGTCTGGCTCTCGTACAGCGTGGCGGGCGACCGGACCCGGGCGGGGCAGCCGCTGGAGACGGCGTTCGGGCTCGCCGCCGGGCACGACCGGGTGGTGGCCGTGGGGGTGAACTGCTGCGATCCGGCGGACGCGGACCGGGCGGTGGTGACGGCGGCCGAGGTGACCGGGAAACCGGTCGTCGTCTACCCGAACAGCGGGGAGCAGTGGGACGCCGAGGGCCGGGGATGGACCGGTGGTGCCACGTTCGACCCTCGCCGGGTGCGGGGCTGGCAGGAGGCCGGTGCGCGGCTGGTCGGCGGCTGCTGCCGGGTCGGGCCCGGGCTGATCGCGGAACTGGCCGGGCAGCTGGAGGCAGGGCCGGAGGCGGGGAGAGAAGAACCCCGGACACCCTGAGGGCTGTCCCGTCATCCCTGACGGGCGCACGACGACAGTTACGGCACCTCGCCGCGTTGTCGGAACGTTCGAATACATCCCGTATGCGGACGCCCCTCCGCCTTGCGATGCACCGCATCCGACGCCGCGCGCTGTCCCACCAGGGATGACGGGACAGCCCTCAGGCGCCACGAAAATGCCTGGTTGGGGGCGGTGATCCAGACCATACTCGGACGTGTGTTCCTGACCATCAGTACGACCGGCACCCCTGAGCGCCCCGCGACCGACCTCGGCTTCCTGCTGCACAAGCATCCCGAGAAGGCGCAGACGTTCTCCACCTCCCACGGCACCGCGCATGTCTTCTATCCCGAGGCATCCGCCGAGCGCTGCACGGCCGCCCTGCTGCTGCAGGTGGATCCCGTGGCGCTCGTGCGCCGAGGCAAGGGCAAGGGCCGCGGCGGCGCCCCCGACGCGGCGCTCGCGCAGTACGTCAACGACCGGCCGTACGCGGCGTCCTCGCTGCTCTCCGTCGCGATGAGCACCGTCTTCAAGTCCGCTCTGAACGGCGTGTGCCGGGCCCTGCCCGAGCGCGCGGCGGCGCCCCTGCCGCTCAGGATCGAGGTGCCCGCGCTCCCGGCGCGCGGTGGCGCGGAGCTCGTGACGAAGCTCTTCGGTCCGCTCGGCTGGACGAGCGTGGACGCGGTGGCCGTACCGCTGGACGAGCAGTTCCCGGAGTGGGGCGACTCGCGGTACGTACGGCTGGTGCTGGAGGGCGAGTTGCGGCTCGCGGACGCGCTGCGGCAGTTGTACATCCTGCTGCCGGTCCTCGATGACGCCAAGCACTACTGGGTCGCGCCCGACGAGGTGGACAAGCTGCTGCGGGCCGGTGACGGCTGGCTGGCCGACCACCCGGAGCACAAGCTGATCACCAGCCGCTACCTCTCCCGGCGCTGGGGACTGACCCGGCAGGCGATGGAACGGCTCGAACTGGTACGGCTCGCCGAGCTGGACGACCTGGCGGTGGAGTCCGTCGACAACGCCGTGGACGAGACGACGGACACCGAGGAGAAGCCGGTGCCGCTCGCCGAGCAGCGGCGCGAAGCGATCCTGGAGGCGCTGCGGGCCGCCGGGGCGAGCCGGGTGCTGGACCTGGGCTGCGGACAGGGACAGTTGGTGCAGGCACTGCTGAAGGACGTGCGCTTCACGGAGATCGTCGGCGTCGACGTCTCGATGCGTGCCCTGACCATCGCCTCGCGCCGGCTGAAGCTGGACCGGATGGGCGAGCGGCAGGCCGGCCGGGTCTCGCTGCGGCAGGGCTCGCTCACGTACACCGACAAGCGGCTGGGCGGGTATGACGCGGCCGTGCTCAGCGAGGTCATCGAGCACCTCGACCTGCCGAGGCTGCCCGCGCTGGAGTACGCGGTGTTCGGCTCGGCCCGGCCGCAGACGGTGCTCGTGACGACGCCGAACGTGGAGTACAACGTCCGCTGGGAGAGCCTCCCCGCCGGGCACGTGCGCCACGGCGACCACCGCTTCGAATGGACCAGGGCCGAGTTCCGGGGCTGGGCGCAGGAAGTGGCGCAGCGGCACGGATACGGAGTCGGCTTCGTGCCGGTGGGACCCGACGACCCCGAGGTGGGGCCGCCCACACAGATGGCCGTGTTCACGAAGACCGCCGAGGACGACACGAAGAAGAAGGAGGCGAAGGCAGCATGACCGACAACGACACCGAAAAGAGCACCGACGTGCACCGCACGCTGCCGGTGACCGACCTCTCCCTCGTCGTGCTCATCGGGGCCAGCGGTTCCGGCAAGTCCACGTTCGCGCGCAAGCACTTCAAGCCCACCGAGATCATCTCCTCGGACTTCTGCCGCGGCCTCGTCGCAGACGACGAGAACGACCAGAGCGTGAGCGGTGACGCCTTCGACGTCCTGCACTACATCGCGGGCAAGCGGCTCGCCGCGGGACGGCTGACCGTCGTCGACGCCACCAACGTCCAGGCCGAGAGCCGCAGGCAGCTGGTGCAGCTGGCGCGGACCCACGACGTGCTGCCCATCGCGATCGTCCTCGACCTGCCCGAAGAGGTCTGCCAGGCGCGCAACGCCACCCGCCCCGACCGCGCCGGCATGGCCCGCCATGTCGTCCAGCGCCACCGCCGCGAGCTGCGCCGTTCGCTGCGCGGCCTGGAGCGCGAGGGGTTCCGCAAGGTGCACATCCTGCGTACCGAGGAGGAGGTCGACCACGCCGACGTGGTGCTGGAGCGCCGCTACAACGACCTGCGTCATCTCACCGGGCCGTTCGACATCATCGGTGACATCCACGGCTGCAGCTCCGAGCTGGAGACCCTGCTCGGCAAGCTCGGTTACGTCGACGGCGCGCACCCGGAAGGGCGCACGGCGGTCTTCGTCGGCGACCTCGTCGACCGCGGCCCCGACAGCCCCGGCGTGCTGCGCCGCGTCATGTCCATGGTGGCGGCGGGCAAAGCCTTGTGCGTGCCGGGGAACCACGAGAACAAGCTCGGCCGCTACCTCGCGGGCCGCAAGGTCCAGCACACCCATGGGCTCGCCGAGACCATCGAGCAGCTGGACCGCGAGGACGCCAGGGACCCGGCCTTCCGCGAGCAGGTACGGGAGTTCATCGACGGGCTCGTCAGCCACTACGTGCTGGACGAAGGGAAGCTGGTCGTCTGCCACGCCGGGCTGCCCGAGAAGTACCACGGGCGCACCTCCGGGCGGGTCCGCTCGCACGCGCTGTACGGGGACACCACCGGCGAGACCGATGAGTTCGGTATGCCGGTGCGCTACCCGTGGGCGGAGGAGTACCGCGGCCGTGCCGCCGTGGTCTACGGCCACACCCCCGTGCCCAGCACCTCCTGGGTCAACAACACCCTCTGCCTGGACACGGGTGCGGTCTTCGGCGGGAAGATGACCGCGCTGCGCTGGCCGGAGCGCGAACTCGTCGACGTACCGGCCGAGAAGGTCTGGTACGAGCCCACGAAACCGCTCGTCACCGAGGCACCCGGGGGCCGCGAGGGGCGTCCGCTCGACCTGGCCGATGTGCAGGGCCGACGGATCGTGGAGACCCGGCACATGGGCCGCGTCTCGGTGCGCGAGGAGAACGCCGCGGCGGCGCTCGAAGTGATGAGCCGGTTCGCCGTCGACCCGCGGCTGCTCGGCTATCTCCCGCCGACGATGGCGCCCACCGCGACCTCCCACGAGGAGGGCTTCCTGGAGCACCCCGCCGAGGCCTTCGCGCAGTACCGGGCCGACGGGGTCGCCCAGGTCGTGTGCGAGGAGAAGCACATGGGCTCGCGGGCGGTGGCCCTGGTCTGCCGTGACACGGACGCGGCCCGCGAGCGGTTCGGGGTCGAGGGCCCGACCGGGGCGCTGCACACCCGCACCGGACGGCCGTTCCTCGACGACGCCGCCGTGACCGAGGCGATCCTCGGCAGACTGCGCACGGCCGTCGCCGCCGCCGGACTCTGGGAGGAATGGGGCACCGACTGGGTGCTGCTCGACGCCGAGCTGATGCCCTGGTCCCTCAAGGCGGGCGGGCTGCTGCGCTCCCAGTACGCAGCGGTCGGCGCCGCGTCCGGTGCTGTACTCCCCGAGGTCAACGCGGCACTCGCGGCAGCGGCGGTCCGCGGAGTGGACGTCGCCGACCTGGCCGCCCGTCAGCAGGACCGGACGGCCGACGCCGCGGCGTTCACCGAGGCCTGCCGGCGCTACTGCTGGTCCACCGAGGGCCTGGACGGGGTGCGGATCGCCCCGTTCCAGATCCTCGCCGTGCAGGGGCGCTCACTGGCCTCCGTACCGCATGACGAGCAGCTGGCCTGGGTGGACCGGCTGGTGGAGCACGACCCCACCGGCCTGCTCCAGGTCACCCGCCGGCTCGTCGTCGACACCGGCGACGAGGCGTCGGTCCGCGCCGGTACCGACTGGTGGCTGGAGATGACCGGCCGCGGCGGCGAAGGCATGGTCGTCAAACCCCTTGCCGCGCTCGTGCGGGACGAGAAGGGCAGGCTGGTCCAGCCGGGCATCAAGGTGCGCGGCCGGGAGTACCTCCGGATCATCTACGGCCCCGAGTACACGCGTCCTGAAAATCTGGAACGGCTGCGCTCCAGGTTCCTGGGCCACAAGCGGTCGCTGGCGCTCCGTGAGTACGCACTCGGTCTCGAGGCCCTGGACCGGCTGGCCGAGGGCGAGCCGCTGTGGCGGGTCCACGAGGCGGTGTTCGCGGTGCTCGCCCTGGAGTCGGAGCCCGTCGACCCGAGGCTCTGACCGCAGCCGGAACGCGCCGGAACGCGATGCCGGACCCGGCAGCGGATTCAGAGGAGCTCACACAATGGGCGCCCGGCTCGCGACGCCTGGCACGCACGCTCGCTGCGTTGCCGAAACGCCCTAGTAGCTCCTTCCCCAAGCTCTCAGCTTCGTTCGAGCAGGGGAGACCCCATCCGAGGACCTTCCGGCGCCTTGCGATCGCACGCACCAGACGCCGCGAGCTGATCGGACTCCCATTGTGTGAGCTCCTCTCAGTGGCGAATTCGGTGGCGATTCGCCGGGTGAACGGCGCTCCGCGCGGTGAGGATGGAGGCATGGGATTCCATGTCGACTCCGAGGCCGGGCGGCTGCGCCGCGTCATCCTGCACCGCCCCGATCTGGAACTGAAGCGGCTCACCCCCAGCAACAAGGACGCGCTCCTCTTCGACGACGTGCTGTGGGTGCGCCGCGCCCGGCAGGAGCACGACGGCTTCGCGGACGTCCTGCGCGACCGCGGGGTGGAGGTGCACCTCTTCGGCGATCTGCTGCGTGAGTCCCTGGACATCCCGGTGGCCAAGCGGCTCGTCCTCGACCGGGTCTTCGACGAGAAGGAGTACGGCCCGCTCGCCACCGAACACCTGCGGGCCGCCTTCGAGGAGCTGTCCACCGCCGAGCTGGCCGAGGCACTGGTCGGCGGGATGACGAAGCGGGAGTTCCTGGAACGGCACAGCGAGCCGACATCGGTCCGCTTCCATGTCATGGACCTGGACGACTTCCTGCTCGGTCCGCTGCCCAACCACCTCTTCACCCGGGACACCTCCGCGTGGATATACGACGGGGTGTCCATCAACGCGATGCGCTGGCCGGCCCGGCAGCGCGAGACCGTCCACTTCGAGGCGATCTACCGCCATCACCCCCTCTTCACCGGCTCCGAGGCGGGAGCCTTCCACCACTGGTCCGAGGGGCAGGACGACTATCCGTCCACCATCGAGGGCGGCGACGTCCTGGTCATCGGGCAGGGCGCCGTCCTGATCGGGATGAGCGAGCGCACCACCCCGCAGGCGGTGGAGATGCTGGCCCGCGGACTGTTCGACGCCGGTTCCGCCCGGACGATCGTGGCGCTCGACATGCCCAAGAGGCGGGCGTTCATGCACCTCGACACGGTGATGACGATGGTCGACGGCGATACGTTCACCCAGTACGCGGGGCTGGGCATGCTCCGCTCGTACACCATCGAGCCCGGCAGCGGACCGCGGGAGCTCAAGGTCACCGACCATCCGCCCGAGCACATGCACCGGGCCATCGCGGCGGCGCTGGGCCTGGACTCGATCCGGGTCCTCACGGCCACCCAGGACGTGCACGCGGCCGAGCGCGAGCAGTGGGACGACGGCTGCAATGTGCTGGCCGTCGAGCCGGGCGTCGTCGTCGCGTACGAGCGCAACGCCACCACCAACACGTATCTGCGCAAGCAAGGCATCGAGGTGATAGAGATCCGCGGCAGCGAACTCGGCCGGGGCAGGGGCGGTCCCCGCTGCATGAGTTGCCCGGTGGTCCGTGATGCGGTGTAGGCGCGGGGGAGCGCGCGACCGAACGGGGAACACGGGACCGTGCGGGAGTACGGAGCGCGGCACGGCCGCGCGGGGGCCCGTATAGCAATGCACTCTCTCGTATAGACTTCCAGGGAACTGTACGCGCGACCCTCGCCCGACCCAGGAGCAGCCACCATGGCCATAGACCTCGCAGGCCGCCACTTCCTCAAGGAGCTGGACTTCACGGCCGAGGAGTTCCGCGGCCTGATCGACCTGGCCGCCGAGCTCAAGGCGGCCAAGAAGTCGGGTACGGAGGTGCAGCGGCTGCGCGGCAAGAACATCGCGCTGATCTTCGAGAAGACCTCGACCCGCACGCGCTGCGCCTTCGAGGTCGCCGCCGCCGACCAGGGTGCCTCGACCACGTACCTCGACCCCTCGGGCTCGCAGATGGGCCACAAGGAGTCGGTGAAGGACACCGCCCGCGTACTCGGCCGGATGTTCAACGGAATCGAGTACCGCGGTGACAGTCAGGCGGCCGTCGAGGAGCTCGCGGCATACGGCGGGGTCCCCGTTTTCAACGGGCTCACCGACGACTGGCACCCGACCCAGATGCTCGCCGATGTCCTCACGATGACCGAGCACAGCGACAAGCCGCTGGAGCGGATCGTCTTCGCCTACCTCGGCGACGCCCGCTTCAACATGGGCAACTCATACCTGGTCACCGGTGCGCTGCTGGGCATGGACGTCCGGATCGTCGCCCCGAAGGCCTACTGGCCGGCCGAGGAGATCGTCGCGCAGGCCCGCAAGCTCGCCGAGGCCGGCGGTGCGACCGTCACCCTCACCGAGGACGTTGCCGAGGGCGTCCGCGGCGCCGACTTCGTCGCCACCGACGTCTGGGTCTCCATGGGCGAGCCCAAGGAGGTCTGGGCCGAGCGCATCACGGCGCTCGCGCCGTACGCCGTCACCATGGACGTCCTGAATGCCACCGGGAACGCCGATGTGAAGTTCCTGCACTGCCTCCCGGCCTACCACGACCTCGGCACCGAGGTCGCCCGCGAGATCCATGCCGCCCACGGGCTGACCGAGCTGGAAGTCACCGACGAGGTCTTCGAGTCCGCGCACTCGATCGTCTTCGACGAGGCCGAGAACCGGATGCACACGATCAAGGCCGTCCTGGTGGCGACCCTGGCCACCGCCTGACCGGTCGCCGGCCAGGTTCTGTATGAACATGCGCCCGATTGGGTGAACATGCGGGCAATTGGTTACGATGGTTCCACTTGGTGGGGTTCGAGCTCGCGGGCTCGGACCCCATTGTCGTGTCTGACGCGTTCCCCCCACGGAGCCGGCCGGAGCCCCCCACCAGCTCCGCACGCACGCCCCCCACATGCTCCACCAGAGAAGAGATCATCCCCGTGAGTCCGCTCCGCCCGCAGAGCCTGTCGCCCCGGCCGGGACTGCGCATCAAGAGCCCCACCCAGCTGGTCGCCGAATCCGGCGCCGACCTGGAGGGGCACGGCCTCAAGCGCACCATGGGGCTGTTCCAGCTCGTGTGCTTCGGCATCGGCGCCATCGTGGGAACCGGCATCTTCGTCGGCCTCTCCGACAGCGTCGCCGAGGCCGGTCCCGCCGTCGTCGTCTCCTTCGTCCTCGCCGCGATCACCTGCATCTTCACCGCGTTCTCCTTCGCCGAGCTGGGCGGCGCGATCCCGGTCTCCGGCAGTTCCTACTCCTTCGCCTACGCCACCCTCGGCGAACGCACCGCGTTCCTCGTCGGCTGGTGCCTGCTGCTGGAGTACGGCGTCTCGGTCTCCGCGGTCGCGGTCGGCTGGAGCCAGTACGTCAACGAGCTGCTGAACAGCCTCGTCGGCTGGCACCTGCCCGCCGCCCTGTCCGCCGGGCCCGGCGACGGCGGCGTGATCAACCTCCCCGCCGTCGTGGTGATCATGATGGCCGCCACCCTGCTGGTGCGCGGCGTCCGGGAGAGCGCGGGCGCCACGGCCGCGATGGCCGTCCTCAAGATCGGCATCTTGATCGCCTTCTGCGCCATCGCATTCACCGCGTTCGAGGCAGGCCACCTCTCGCCGTTCGCCACCCACGGCGTGGCCGGGATCACCTCCGGCGCCTCGCTGGCGTTCTTCTCGTACATCGGCTTCGACGCCATCACCACCGCCGGCGAAGAGGTCAAGAACCCCCGCCGGAACATCCCGATCGCGATCATGATCTGCATCGGCGTCGCCACCCTGCTCTACTGCGCGGTCGCCCTGACCGCCATCGGGGCACTCGGCGCGGACGCCGTCTCCAACAAGCCGGCCGCGCTCTCGCTGATCGTCGACCAGGTCACCGGCTCGACCGTCGGCGGCGGCATCGTCGCCTTCGGTGCGGTCGTCGCCATCGCGTCCGTCGTGCTCGCGGTGATGTACGGGCAGACCCGCATCCTGATGTCGATGTCCCGCGACGGCCTGGTCCCGCGGGTCTTCGAACGCGTCTCGCCGCGGACCGCGACGCCCGTCGCCAACACCTGGATCGTCGCCGCCGTCTTTGCCGTGCCGGCGGCCTTCGCGTCCCTCGGCGCGGTGGTGAACCTGACCACCATCGGCACGCTCGCCACCATGGTGGCGGTCAATGTCGCGGTGATCGCGCTGCGCCGCAGCCACCCCGGGCTGAAGCGTTCCTTCCGGGTGCCGCTCTATCCGGCCAGCCCGATCCTGGGCGTCGGCTTCTGCCTCTATCTGATGTACGGGACGGGCTGGGCGACCTGGGTGCAGTTCGCGGTCTTCCTGCTGGTCGGCGCGGCGGTGTACGCCTGCTACGGGCGACGTCGGTCCCGGCTGGCCGGTGCGGACCGGGCCTGAGAGCGCCCGCCGGACACCCTAAGGGCTGTCCCGTAATCCCTGGTGGGCGCACGACGACAGCTACGGCACCTCGCTGCGTTGTCGAAACGTCCGAATGCACCCAGTATGAGGACGCTCCTCCGCCTTGCGATGCACCGCATCTGACGCCGTGCGCTGATCCACCAGGGATTACGGGACAGCCCTTAGTGCTGGGGCTGATGCGACGGCAGGGTGAACCAGACCGCCTTGCCGTGTTCCGTCGTGCGATGGCCGCAGGACGAACTGAGAGTGCGGATCAGCAGCAGGCCCCGGCCGTGCTCCTGCCAGGGGTCCGGTTCGCCGCCCGGACCGGGCCGGGAGAGATCGCCCGGCGGAGCCGGGTCGCGGTCGTGGACCTCCACCTGCCAGCCGGTCTCCAGAATCTCCACCACCAGCTCGATCGGATCGTCGCCGGCGGTGTGTTCCACGGCGTTGGCGACCAGTTCGGCGGTGAGGAGCTCCGCGGTGTCGAGGGAGTCGGCCGAGGCGCCGATGTCCGTCAGCGCCGTACGGATCAGGGCGCGGGCGATCGGCACTGCCGCCGTCGAGTGCGGCAGTGCGATACGCCAGGAGGCGGGGATCGGTCCATCGGGGGGCACAGGAGGTTTCCGTTCCGGAGGTCACGACTTTCTGGAGCTCAAGACTTCTCGGTTTCAACCATACGAAGTGCAACGACGCAGACAAGGGGCCAGCGACCGGTACGAATGGGACTTTCGCCACTTCGCCCTCACCGCCCCCAATTGCCGGTCGGTCTTATTGCGTACTCGTGACGGGAGTCACGGATGAGTGATAAATTCGAGAGCAGGTAGCAGCCCGACGGCTGAAGGGGACCACCCTCCATGAGCCCGTTTCCCAGCTCCGCGCCGCGCACGGAGCACTGGCGCCATCTGCGGCTGACGACGGACGACGGCGTCGCCACCGTCACCCTGGCCCGCCCCGAGAAACTCAATGCGCTCACCTTCGGCGCCTATGCCGATCTGCGCGATCTCCTTGCCGAGCTGTCCCGCGAACGCTCCGTGCGCGCCCTCGTGCTGGCCGGCGAGGGGCGGGGCTTCTGCTCCGGCGGCGACGTCGACGAGATCATCGGCGCCACCCTGGCGATGGACACCGCGCAGCTGCTCGACTTCAACCGTATGACCGGACAGGTCGTACGGGCGCTGCGCGAGTGCCCCTTCCCCGTCATCGCAGCCGTCCACGGGGTCGCCGCGGGCGCCGGTGCCGTCCTCGCGCTGGCCGCCGACTTCCGTGTCGCCGACCCGTCCGCCCGGTTCGCCTTCCTCTTCACCCGGGTCGGACTCTCCGGCGGCGACATGGGAGCGGCGTATCTGCTGCCGCGCGTCGTCGGTCTCGGCCATGCCACCCGGCTGCTGATGCTCGGCGAGCAGGTCCGCGCCCCCGAGGCGGAACGGATCGGGCTGATCAGCGAGCTGACCGAGGAGGGGCAGGCCGACGCGCGCGCCGCGGCGCTCGCACACCGCCTCGCCGAAGGACCCGCCCTCGCCCTCGCCCAGACCAAGGCGCTGCTCACCGCCGAACTCGACATGCCGCTCGCCGCCGCCGTCGAGATGGACGCCGCCACCCAGGCGCTGCTGATGCACGGCGACGACTACGCCGAGTTCCACGCCGCGTTCACGGAGAAGCGGCCGCCGAAATGGCAGGGCAGGTAACGCGATGCGGTACGGCACGAGGCGGATCGCGGTCATCGGCGGCGGCCCCGGCGGACTCTACGCCGCGGCGCTCCTGGGGCGCCTGGACCCGGAGCGCTCCATCACCGTCTGGGAGCGCAACGCCCCGGACGACACGTTCGGCTTCGGTGTCGTCCTCTCCGACGAGACGCTCGGCGGCATCGAGCACGCCGACCCCGTGGTGTACCGGGCGCTCCAGGCCGAGTTCGTGCGGTGGGACGACATCGACGTCATCCATCGCGGCCGGACCCAGACATCCGGCGGCCACGGCTTCGCGGCGCTGGGCCGCCGACGGCTCCTGGAGATCCTGCACGAGCGCTGCCGGTCGCTGGGGGTACGGCTCCGCTTCCGCGAAGAGGCCCCGCCCGCCGCCGAACTCGCCGCGACGCACGATCTGGTGATCGCCGCCGACGGGGTGCACAGCGCCACCCGCGAGGCGTACGCCGACACCTTCCGGCCCACCCTCACCGCCCACCGCAACCGCTACATCTGGCTCGCCGCCGACTTCGCCCTCGACTCCTTCCGCTTCGAGATCGCCGAGACCGAACACGGCGTGATGCAGCTGCATGCCTACCCGTACGCCCGCCCGAACGCCCGCCCGTCGCCCGACCACCACCCCTCGACGAGGCCCTCCGGGCCGCCGAATCAATCCGGTGCCTCCACCGTCATCGTCGAGATGCGCGAGGAGGTCTGGCGCGCGGCCGGGCTCGACACCATGGACGCCGCAGCCTCGACGGAACGCTGCGCCAAGATCTTCGCCGATGTCCTCGGCGGCCGCCCGCTGCGTTCCAACAACTCCTCCTGGCTCACCTTCCGTACCGTCGTCAACGCCCGCTGGTCGCACGCCAACACCGTCCTCATCGGCGACGCCGCCCACACCGCCCACTTCTCCATCGGCTCCGGCACGAAACTCGCCGTCGAGGACGCCCTCGCGCTCGCCGCCTGCATCGAGGAACAGCCCGACCTGCCCGCCGCCCTCTCCGCGTACGAGACCGAGCGCCGCCCCGTCGTCGAATCGACCCAGCGCGCCGCCGCGGCCAGCCTGCGCTGGTTCGAGGAGCTCGGTACGTACGTCGACCAGGCGCCCCGCCAGTTCGCCTTCAACCTCCTCACCCGCAGCCGCCGCGTCACCCACGACAACCTGCGGCTGCGCGACGCCGGCTTCACCGCGGCCGTCGAGGAGGAGTTCGGCTGCGCCCCGGACACCCCGCCGATGTTCACCCCGCTGCGGCTGCGCGGTCTCGAACTCCGCAACCGTGTCGTCGTCTCGCCGATGGACATGTACTCGGCGGTCGACGGCGTCCCCGGCGACTTCCACCTCGTCCACCTGGGCGCCCGCGCACTCGGCGGCGCCGGGCTCGTCATGACCGAGATGGTGTGCGTCAGCGCCGAGGGCCGCATCACCCCCGGCTGCGCCGGCCTCTACACACCCGAACAGGCGGCCGCCTGGACCCGGATCACCGACTTCGTCCACACCTCGGCGCCCGGCACGGCGATCGGCATCCAGCTCGGCCACTCCGGGCGCAAGGGCTCCACCAAGGTGATGTGGGACGGCATCGACCAGCCGCTCGACGCGGGCAACTGGCCCCTGTCCGCGGCCTCCCCGATCCCGTACGCGGAAGGAGTCAACGAGGTCCCGCACGCCCTGGACCGGGCCGGACTCGAGGTCATCCGCGCCCAGTTCGCCGCGGCCGCCCGGCGCGCCGTCATCTGTGACTTCGACCTGCTCGAACTCCACTGCGCGCACGGCTACCTGCTCTCCGGCTTCCTCTCGCCGCTCACCAACCGACGCACCGACACCTACGGCGGACCGCTGTCGAACCGACTCCGCTTCCCCCTCGAAGTCTTCGACGCGGTCCGCGCCGAGTGGCCCGACGACCGGCCCATGACCGTCCGGATCTCCGCCACCGACTGGGCCGACGGCGGCACGACGGCCGAGGATGCCGTCGAGATCGCCCGCGCGTTCGTCGCGCACGGTGCCGACGCCATCGACGTCTCCACCGGTCAGGTCGTCCCGGACGAACGCCCCGAGTACGGCCGCTCGTACCAGACCCCGTACGCCGACCGGATCCGCAACACCCTGGTCGTGCCCGTCATCGCGGTCGGCGCGATCTCCTCCTGGGACGACGTCAACTCCCTGCTGCTGGCGGGCCGCGCCGACCTCTGCGCCCTGGCCCGCCCGCACCTCTACGACCCGCACTGGACCCTGCACGCGGCGGCGGACCAGGGCTATGCGGGACCGGGCGCACCCTGGCCGCTCCCGTACCGCGCGGGCAGCCGCACACCCCCGACCGGCCGCACGGACGCACCGAAGCCGCGGCTCACTCTGGGGTGAGCGCGAGACACTCGTGGCACCGGCAGGGATCCGGATGCGGTGCGCCGCCCCACTGGTTGCGGCGGCCCTCCGCCCCCAGCCCTTCGAGTCTGGCGGCAAGCTCCTCGGCGCTCTCCCGGCAGCACCAGACCCTGCCCACGTCCGACTCCGCGTCGCGCCGCAGCACGGCAGGGTTGTGGGCCGGCGTGGCCCGGAACGTGTGCAGATTGCGCGTCGCCATGTCGAGGGTGATGTACATGCCGGTGTGCCGCCCGCGCCCGACGGTCGTCAGATACTCGTGGCCGCCGGGGCGGGATCCGATCACGTAGACCTTGGTGCCTCCCCGGTAGGACTTGGTGCCCGGACGCAGCTCCTGCCCTCCCACTCCGTACCGGCGCCACCGCACCACGTTCGCGGCGATCAGCCACAACGGTTCGAGCGGTGCCCCGTCGCCGGTCATCCGTGGGCCTGCGCACTGATCAGCAGCCTGTCCGAGACGGGCCGGAAGCCGATCCGTTGATACACGCCGTTGCTGGTCGGATTGGCGAGGTCCGTGAACAGCAGGATCTCGGCTGCGCCCGCCTCCCGTGCCGCCCGGCTGACGTCCGCCGTCACCGCTGCCGCATAGCCGTGACCCCGGTACTCCGGTGGTGTGTACACGGTCGAGACCCGTACCGTGCCCGCGACCCGGGGTGAGACGCCCGCCATCGAGACCGGGACATCACCGGCCTCCCACAGTGTCAGCCCGCCGGACGCCGTCCGCTCGTCCACCAGCCGCTCGGCGTGGGTGCCGGGCTCGCCGATCTCCTCGGCGAAGGCGAGATGCCAGGCCAGGAGCAGTGCGTGGTCGGCGGTCGTGGCGGTCCTCGGGGCGCCCTCGGGGGCGGGGGACGGTGGGATCAACTCGCCGAGCCGGTAGAGCCGTTGTTCCTCCTCGACGCGGTGGCCGGGCCAGCCGGCGGCGGGTGCCTCGGCGGTGGGGCGGTCCGCGTTGACGCTGGTCAGGGGGAGTGCCGCGGTCAGTGGGACGAGGGCCTCGGGGGCGACCGTGCCCAGCAGCGGGGGATAGGGCGGAGTCTGCACCAGTGTTCCCGCGACCTCGCCGTCCGGCCCGCGCCACCAGCCCAGCAACGGCACGGCGTCGCCGTACGCGTGCGGGCCGCTGCCCCGCAGGGTTGCGGTGACGGTCAGTACCAGGGTGTTCTCGGCGGGGCGGGCCGCCAGCGAGGCGCCCGCCACGCCCAGGAATGCTTCGACATCATCCGTAAAGGTCCAGGTCATAGCTCATCCTGCCGGGCGCGGGGCATCGGGAGCACCTGCATTTCGGCGCCCGCGGCAGGTCATGACCGTACGAACTCCGCCCCCGCGTCCCGCAGCCGGGCGTGCAGCAGCCCGAACACCTCCGCCGACCGGCCCCCCGGCCACTCCTTGGGCAACAGCTCCTCCGGCAGGCCGGGATCGGCGTACGGCAGCTGCCGCCACGAGTCCAGGGCCGCCAGATAGTCCCGGTAGGCGGTCTCGGGATCAGGGGCGCCGGTGCGTGACTCCCAGGCCCGCAGCACCGGTTCGTGCTGCTCCAGGAAGTCCACGTGGAGCCGGGCGATCGCGTCGAGGTCCCACCAGCGCGCCACGGACTCCCGCGTCGCGGCGAAGCCGAGGTGTTCCCCGCGGAACAGGTCTACATACGGGGCGAGTTCCAGCCGCTCCAGCGTGTGCCGGGTCTCGTCGTACAGCGCGGCGGGCGCGATCCACACCCCGGGCGCCGCCGTGCCGAAGCCGAGCCGGGCCAGCCGCGAGCGCAGCAGGTGCCGCTTGTGCCGTTCCGCTTCCGGTACGGAGAAGACGGCGAGCACCCAGCCGTCCTGGAGCGGCGGCGACGGGTGCGCATAGATCCGCCGGTCGCCGTCGTCCAGCAGCTGGCGGGCGTCGGACGACAGCGCGTACCCGGCCGCGCCGCTCACGGTACGCGCGGGTACGAGCAGCCCGCGCCGCTTCAGCCGGGAGACGGAGGAGCGTACGGACGGGGCGTCGACACCGAGGACGGACAGCAGCCGGATCAGTTCGGCCACCGGCAGCGGTGCATTGCCGGGGGCGCGACCGTACGCGCCGTAGAGGGTGACGATCAGGGATCTGGGGGTGTGCTGCTCGGCCACGTGATCACTCTAGGTCCCGTGCGCCGGTCCGGTCCCCGTCGCTCCGCAGCCGGAACCGTTGCAGCTTGCCCGTGGCGGTCCGGGGGAGCGCGGGCACGAATTCGATGACGCGCGGGCATTTGTGGGGGGCGAGTTCGTTCTTCATGTGTGTACGCAGCTCGTCGGCCGACGCTCCGCCGCCCTCGCGCAGCACCACGTACGCCACCGCGATCTGCCCGCGCAGCTCGTCCGGATGCCCGACCACCGCCACCTCGGCGACCTCGGGATGGCGCAGCAGGGCGTCCTCGACCTCGGGACCCGCGATGTTGTACCCGGAGGAGATGATCATGTCGTCGGCGCGCGCGACATAGTGGAAGTAGCCGTCGCTGTCACGTGTGTACGTGTCGCCGGTGAGGTTCCAGCCGTGCTGTACGTACTCCGACTGGCGGATGTCGGCGAGATAGCGGCAGCCGACCGGGCCGCGAACGGCGAGCAGCCCCGGCTCCCCGTCGGGCACCGCGCGGCCGTCCCGGTCCAGCACGCGCGCCTCCCAGCCGGGCACGGGAACCCCGGTGGTGCCGGGGCGGATCACGTCGTCGGCGGCGGAGATGAAGATGTGCAGCAGTTCGGTGGCGCCTATGCCGTTGATGATGCGCAGGCCGGTCCGCTCGTACCAGGACTGCCAGGTCGCCACGGGCAGGTTCTCGCCCGCCGACACGCAGCGCCGCAGCGCGGCGAGATCGTGCTTGTCGAGGTGGTCGAGCATCACGCGGTAGGCGGTCGGTGCGGTGAACAGGACCGAGACGCGGTGGGCGGCCAGCGCGGGCAGCAGCTGCCGCGGACCGGCCTGTTCCAGCAGCAGGGCCGACCCCCCGGCCCGCAGCGGGAAGACCACCAGACCGCCGAGCCCGAAGGTGAAACCGAGCGGCGGACTGCCCGCGAACACGTCGTCGGGACAGGGCTGCAGGACGTGGCGGGAGAAGGTGTCGGCGATGGCCAGCACATCGCGGTGGAAGTGCATGCAGCCCTTGGGACGTCCGGTGGTGCCCGAGGTGAACGCGATCAGCGCGACATCGTCCGCGGCCGTGTCCACGGCACGGTACGGTCCCGGCCGCCCCTCGGCCAGGTGCAGCAGATCGTCGGGGCCGTCACCTCCGTACTCCGTGATCCGCAGCCCCGGTACCCCCGCCTTCACCAGGTCGTCGACCGACCGGATGTCGCACAGCGCATGACCGACCTGGGCCATCGAACAGATGGTGGCGAGCTCCTGGGCCCGCTGCTGGGCCAGTACGGTCACCGCGATCGCGCCCGCCTTCAGCACGGCCAGCCAGCAGGCGGCGAGGTGGGGCGTGGTGGGGCCGCGGAGCAGAACCCGGTTGCCGGGGACGATCCCCAGATCGGAGGTCAGGACATGGGCGATCCGGTCGACCCGGTCCTGGAGCTCCCCGTAGCTCCAGATTTCGCCCTGGGGCGTATGGAAGGCGGGGCGGTCGGGACCGAGGCGGGCGACCGTGCCGTCGAGGAGCTCGGCGGCGCAGTTCAGCCGGTCCGGATAGTTCAGCTCGGGAAGGTCGAAGACCAGTTCCGGCCACTGGTCCGTGGGTGGCAGATGCTCCCGGGCAAAGGTGTCGAGGTGCGCTGAGGTCTTCGGGTCCATAACGGATCGCCCCCTTGTCGCCCTTGGAGCGTATCGTTTGAATGACGGTAGTCAACAGTTCGCGATAGGGGACAGGAGAGGCGCCGGTATGACGGCATTCTCACTCGATCCGGCACAGACCGCCTGGTGCGAAGAGCTGCGCGCCCTGGCCGAACAGGAGCTGCGCCCCCTCGCCGAGAAGGGCGAACCGGGGCACGTCAACCGCCCGCTGATCGCCGCCCTCGGTGAACTCGGCCTGCTCGACCGCCTTTTCTCCTCCGGCGCCCTCGACCTCTGCCTGCTGCGGGAGTCCCTCGCCCGCGGCTGCACGGAGGCCGAGACCGCGCTGGCCCTCCAGGGACTCGGCACATACCCGTTGGTCCAGGCGGGTACCCCGGCCCACCGGGCGCGCTGGCTTCCCGAGGTGCGGGCCGGGCGTGCCGTCGCCGCCTTCGCACTGAGCGAGCCCGGCGCCGGCTCCGACGCCGCGGCGCTCGCCCTGGCGGCCGAGCACGCCCCGGACGGCTGGCGGCTGACCGGTGAGAAGTGCTGGATCTCCAACGCCCCCGAGGCGGACTTCTACACCGTCTTCGCCCGTACGACACCAGGCGCCGGAGCCCGCGGCGTCACCGCGTTCCTGGTCCCTGCCGACCGCCCCGGACTGACCGGCACCGCCCTCGACATGCTCTCCCCGCACCCGATCGGCGCCCTCGCCTTCGACCGGGTTCCGGTCACGCCCGACGATGTGCTCGGCGAACCGGACCGCGGCTTCGGGGTCGCCATGAACACCCTCAATCTGTTCCGCCCCAGCGTCGGCGCCTTCGCCGTCGGCATGGCCCGCGCCGCCCTCGACGCGACCCTCGCCCACACCGCGCAACGCAGCGCGTTCGGCGGTCCGCTGAAGGAGCTGCAGGCCGTCTCCCACCAGGTCGCCGAGATGGCCACCCGCACGGAGGCCGCCCGGCTCCTCGTGTACGCGGCCGCGGCGGCGTACGACGCGGGGGAGCCCGGCGTACCGGGCCGGGCGGCGATGGCGAAGCTGTACGCCACCGAGGCGGCGCAGTACGTCGTCGACGCAGCCGTCCAGCTGCACGGCGCCCGCGCGCTGCGCCGCGGCCATCTGCTCGAACACCTCTACCGGGAGGTGCGTGCCCCACGGATCTACGAGGGCGCCAGCGAGGTCCAGCGCACGATCATCGCCAAGGAGCTGTACGCGCCGGCGACGGAGACAGCGACGGGGACCGCGCATCGGACGCCGGCCTCGCACCGGACGCCGACCATGAATCAGGAGCCGCCCGTATGAGCCCGATCCACCGGATCAACCCCGCCGAACTGTCCCCGCCCACGGGCTTCTCGCACGCCGTCACGGCCACCGGCAGCCGCCTGGTCCTCCTGGCCGGGCAGACCGCCCTCGACCAAGACGGTAAGGTCATCGGCGCCAAGCTGCCCGAGCAGTTCGCGACGGCCCTGACCAATCTGCTCACCGCGCTGCGTGCGGCCGGTGGCTCCCCGGCCGATCTGGCGCGGGTGACCGTCTACGCCACGGATGTCGCCGACTACCGCGCACACGCCCCCGAACTCGGGCGGATCTGGCAACGGCTGGCCGGCCGCGACTACCCGGCGATGGCGGTCATCGGGGCGGCCAGGCTCTGGGACGAACAGGCACTCGTCGAACTCGACGGCATCGCCGTACTGCCGTGAAAACACCGTGCGGGCGTGACGTGGCGCCACGCCCGCACGGCAAGCGCATCAGTACGGCTGTACCAGCACGTGCGCCGCACCCGGGATACCGACCTTCAGCAGTTCGTTCGCCGCTGTCGGTGACGGTTAGACAGACACGGTCTGCATATGGTGCGTTGTGACTGTGGCGCGGAATGTTCGCCGGTATTCCGGTGGCGTGTACGACGTGGGGCTGCACGTGGTGTGGTGCCCGAAGTACCGCCGCCGGGTCCTCAGCGGCCGTGCGGGCGGGGGCGGTCGGCGCGGCGCGCCGTACGGGTGAAGTGCGGCCGGGGATATATCTGTAATTGGTGCCCTTCGCCCGTCATGTCGCGCAGCGGCCCCGGACGCCCTCCGAGACCCTGTGACCACGCTCATCGTCTGCCACTTCGTTCTCGCCGCGTGCGCGCGCCCGCTGGTGCGGCGACTGGGCAGCCGCGCCTTCGTCGTCCTCGCGCTGCCGCCCGCCGCCGCCACGGTGTGGGCGGCCACGCAGTGGAACACCGCCGCGTCCGGCGGGTCCGTCACCTCGTCGTGGCCGTGGATGCCGGCGTACGACGTCTCCGTCGACCTGCGCCTGGACGCGCTCGGCGAACTGATGGTGCTTCTCGCGGCCGGGGTCGGCGCGCTCGTCCTGCTGTACTGCGTCTCGTACTTCTCCGACGACACCCCGCAGCTCCCCGCGTTCGCCGGGAACCTGCTCGCCTTCGCCGGCGCCATGCTCGCCCTGGTCCTCGCCGACGACCTGATCTCCCTCTATGTGTTCTGGGAACTGACCACGGTCTTCTCCTTCCTGCTGATTGGGCACAGCAGCGAGCACAAGCACAGCCGCCGGTCCGCGCTCCAGGCACTCACCGTGACCACGCTCGGCGGTCTCGCCATGCTCGTGGGCTTCCTGATCATCGGTCAGGCGGCGGGCGCCTACCGGATCTCCACGATCGTCGCCTACCCGCCGGGCACGAGCCTCGCCGTCCAGGTGGCCGTGGCGCTGATCCTGTGCGGGGCGCTGTCGAAGTCGGCGATCTGGCCGTTCAGCCTCTGGCTGCCGAACGCCATGGCCGCGCCCACCCCCGTCAGCGCCTATCTGCACGCCGCGGCCATGGTCAAGGCCGGTGTCTACCTGGTGGCCCGGCTCGCCCCCGGCTTCGCCGACGTCCCCGTCTGGCGGCCTGTCGTCATGGTGCTCGGCTGCGCGACCATGCTGCTCGGCGGCTGGCGGGCGCTGCGACTGAACGATCTCAAGCTCGTCCTCGCCTACGGCACCGTCAGTCAGCTCGGTTTCCTGACCCTGCTCGCCGGGGTCGGCAACCGGGACGCGGCGCTCGCCGCAGCCGTCATGATCCTGGGGCACGCCCTGTTCAAGGCCCCGCTGTTCCTCGTCACCGGCATCGTCGACCATGCGGCGGGCACCCGTGACCTGCGCAGACTCTCCGGCGTGGGCAGGACGCTGCCGCACGTCTGCGCGGTCGCCGTGCTCGCCGCCGCGTCCATGGCCGCGCTCCCCCCGATGCTCGGGTTCGCCGCGAAGGAGGCCGCGTTCGACGCGCTGCTGCACGGCGACAGCGCGGACCGCTGGGCGCTCGGCGTCACCGTGGCGGGCTCCGCGCTGACGGTCGCGTACACCGTGCGGTTCGTCTGGGGCGCGTTCGCCCGCAAGCCCGGGGTCGACTCCACACCGGTGCACCGGGTCGGCTGGGCGTTCCTCGCGCCGCCCGGCCTGCTGGCCCTCTGCGGTCTGGTGCTCGGACCGGGCGTCGGCTGGACGTACGGGCTGCTCAGCGCGTACGCGGACACGTTCCCCGTACCCGCGCATCCGTACCACCTCGCGCTCTGGCACGGATTCGGTACGGCCCTGCTGCTCTCGGCCCTCGCCGCGGCGGGCGGTGTGGTGCTCTTCGCGGGGCAGGCCACCGTGATCCGGCTCTCCCGGCGGATCGCGTGGCCGACAGCCGACCGGGTTTTCGGACGTCTGCTGCTCGGCCTGGAACGGATCTCGCTCGATGTCACCGGCTTCGTCCAGCGCGGCTCGCTCTCCGTCTACCTCGCCACCACGCTGCTCGTGATGCTCGCCGGGCAGCTCGCCGTGCTCGGGGCGGACCGGCCCTGGCGCGGTGCTTCGGCGCCACGCATCTGGGACGTACCGCTGCAAGGGGCGGTGGCGGTACTGACCTGTGCGACCGCGCTGCTCTGTCTTACCGTCAGCCGTCGCATGAAGGCCGTGGTGCTGGCGGGACTGACGGGGTACGGGACCGCGCTGCTCTTCGTCGTCCAGGGCGGCCCGGACCTGGCGCTCACCCAGTTCTGCGTCGAGACCGTGTCGATGGTCGTGTTCGTGCTGGTGCTGCGGCGGATGCCGGTGCACTTCCAGGAGTCGGTCAGTACGTGGCGGCGCGCCGTACGCATCCCGGTGGCGCTGGCCGCGGCAGCGACCCTCGGCGTGGTGGTGTGGGTCGCGGCAGCCGCACGCACCGCAGACCCCGCCGGGGCGGCCATGGTCGAGGAGACCGCGCACCACGGGCTCAAGGACGTCGTCGCCACCATCCTGGTCGACCTGCGGGCCTGGGACACGATGGGGGAGTCCGCCGTGCTCGCCGCCGCGGCGATCGGCGTGACGAGCCTGCTCTATCTGCACCGCCGCGCGGACGGATCCGGGCTGCGCGAGGACGTACCCCGGCGTACTGCCTGGTCGCTGACGGCGCCCGGACTGACCGGGGTGCCGCAGGGCGACGAAGGGGCACCGGAGCGGTCCTGGCTCGCGGCCGGGGCCACGCTCGCCCCCGAACACCGGTCCGTCGTCTTCGAGGTCGTGGCCCGACTGCTGTTCCACCCGATCCTGGTGCTCTCCGTCTATCTGCTGTTCAGCGCCGAGAACATGCCGGGCGGCGGGTTCGTCGCCGGACTCGTCGCCGGAGTCGCCCTGATCACCCGCTACTTGGCGGGCGGCCGCTTCGAACTCGCCGAAGCCGCACCGCTGCAGCCCGGACTCTTCACCGGCCTCGGGCTGTTCCTTTCCACCGGCGTGGCGCTGCTCGGCCTCGCCGAAGGCACGGTCCTGCACGCGTGGACCTACCACGGCAGACTGCCCGTGATCGGCGCGTACCACCTGGGCACGCCCGTCCTCTTCGACTTCGGCGTCTACCTGCTGGTACTGGGCGTGGTGCTGGACATCGTGCGCGCACTCGGCGCCAAGATCGACCGGCAGATCGAGCGGGGGGCCGCCGAGAAGGCGGCCGCCGCGGCAGGAACGGGACCGGCGCCCGAGGCGGGAGGCGCCGTCCGGTGACGGTCAGCGCCTCGCTCCTCGCCACGGCCGCCGTGCTCTGCGCGGTCGGCGGCATCCTCATGCTCACCCGACCCCTCACCCGGATCCTGCTCGGCGCGGTGATCGCGGGCAACGGGATCAACCTGCTCGTCCTCTCCGCCACCGGAAGGGCGGGCCGGGAACCCCTCCTGTACGGCGTCCCGCTCCGGCAGGTCACCGACCCGCTGCCGCAGGCCATCGCCCTCACCGCGATCGTCATCACCCTCGCCACCACGGCATTCCTTCTCGCGATGGCCTACCGCAGCCACCAGCTGACCGGTACCGACGAGGTCCACGACGACCTGGAGGACCGGCGCATCGCGCTGCGCGCCGAGGTGCTGGGGGAGCGGGACGAACTGCGCGAGCAGTACCGGTCCGTGTCCGAGCGCACACCGGAGGAACGCGCCCGCTACCGGGAGGAGCGGGGGCGTCTCCGGGCCCGGCTGCGCGCCGACCGCGCCCTCCAGGCCCGCGGCCGCGACGCCACCGGAGACCTCTGGCACGACGTGTTGGGCGCGGACCCCGAGGACTACGCCACGAAACGGAACACCGGAACGAACGCCGACCGAGGAGACACCGGGTGAACGCACTCGTCCCACTGCCGGTGCTGCTGCCGCTCTGCGCCACCGGCCTGAGTCTCGCCTTCGGCACCCGGCTCAAACAGTTCCAGCGCTTCGTCAGCGTCGCCGTGCTCACCGCCGTACTCGCGCTCTCCGTCACGCTGATGATCTCCGCCGACACCCGGGGCCCGCTCAGCGTCCATCTCGGCGACTTCGCCCCGCCGCTCGGCATCACGCTGGTCGCCGACCGGCTGTCCGGGCTGATGCTGACCGTCTCCTCGGCCATCACCCTCTGCGTCCTGGTCTACTCCATCGGCCAGGGCATGGCGGACCGCGACGAAGAGACACCCGTGGCGGTCTTTCACCCCGCCTATCTGATCCTCGTCGCCGGGGTCTCCTGCACGTTCCTCGCCGGAGACCTCGTCAACCTGTACGTCGGCTTCGAGATCATGCTGGTGGCCAGCTTCGTCCTGCTCACCCTCGGCGGCACCGGCCCCCGCGTCCGGGCCGGTTCCACGTACGTGATCATCTCCCTCTTCTCGTCGATGCTGTTCCTCACGGCCATCGCCATGACGTACGCGGCCACCGGCACCGCCAACTTCGCCCAGCTGGCCGGGCGGCTGGGCGGACTCCCGCTCGGCGTACAGACGCTGATCCAGGCCATGCTGCTGACCGTCTTCGCCATCAAGGCCGCCGTGTTCCCGCTCGCGGCGTGGCTGCCCGACTCGTACCCGACCGCACCCGCCCCCGTCACCGCCGTCTTCGCCGGCCTGCTCACCAAGGTCGGCATCTACTGCATGCTGCGAACGGAGACCCTGCTCTTCCCCGGAAACCGGCTCGGCGACCTGCTGATGGCCGCCGCACTCGCCTCGATGGTGATCGGCATCCTGGGAGCCGTCGCCCAGACCGACCTCAAGCGCCTGCTCTCCTTCACCCTCATCAGCCACATCGGTTACATGGTCTTCGGGATTGGGCTCGCCTCCCGCGACGCGTACGGCGGCGCGATCGTCTACGTCGCCCACCACATCACCGTCCAGACGACGCTGTTCCTCGTCGCCGGACTGATCGAGCGCCGCTGCGGCACCACCGAACTCACCCGGATCGGCGGACTCGCCAAAGCCGCCCCGCTGCTCGCCGCCCTCTTCTTCGTGCCCGCCATGAACCTCGCCGGGATCCCGCCGCTCTCCGGCTTCATCGGCAAGCTCGGACTGATGCGGGCCGGTGTCGCCGACGGGAGCGTCTGGGCCTGGATCCTCGTCATCGGCTCGGCGGTGACCAGCCTTCTGACCCTGTACGTGATGGCCAAGGTCTGGAACCTGGCGTTCTGGCGGGCCGCGCCACCCGGCCAGGCGGCGGACGGCACGGTCCTGGAGTCCGACGACGAGAACGACAACGACGAGGACGCCGGCGAGGGCCCGGACCGCATCCCCGGCACCGGCGACGAACCGGTCTTCCCCCGGCACCAGCCCGCCGGCCGCGCGGTGGCCGCCACCCTCCACGGGCATGCCGTCACCACCACAACGAAACTGCCGCGGCTCATGACCGGTGCCACCGCGGCAGCCGTCGCCGTCGGCCTCTCCTTCACCGTGCTCGCCGGACCGCTGACCTCCTACACCGACCGCGCGGCCGCCGAACTCCTCGCACGCACCCCCTACACCGAGGCGGTGCTCGGCCGGTGAGACGCTGGATCACCCTGTTCCACCGGAACGCGGAACTCCCACCGTTCAGCCGCGAATTCGGCAGCCGTCGCCGGGTGCTCGACCTCCCGCTGATCGCCTGGCTCACCGCCATCTGGGTACTGCTCTGGTCCAGCCTGAACTGGGCCAATGTGCTGACGGGCGTGGTCGTCGCGGTGGCCGTCTGCCTGGCCTTCCCGCTGCCCCGCGTCGACCTGGGACTCCGGCTGCACCCCTGGGGCATCGTGCTGCTCGTCGGCTATCTGCTCTACGACATGTACACCTCGGGAGTGAAGGTCACCCGGCAGATCTTCGTCGGCCATCCGCACCGGGCCGCCGTCATCGCCGTACCGCTGCGCTGCCGCTCCGACCTGATGCTCGCGGCGACCGCCGTCGCCGTGTCGAACGTGCCCGGCGGATCGGTCGTCGAGGTGCGCCGCGCCACGGCCACTGTCTTCCTGCACGTCCTCGACGCCGACCGGCCTGCCGCGCTCGATGCGGCCCGGCGCTCGGTCTGGCGGCTGGAGGAGCTGACCGTACGGGCATTCGGCACCCGCGACGAGATCGCCCGCGTTGCCGAGCCACCCCCGCCGACACCACAGTCCGCCGAAGGAGGAACGGCCTCATGAGCGTCCCCGAGACCGTCGACCGGGCGCTCCTCACCGCAGCCGTCGTGCTGATCGTCATCGCCGGGGTGGGGCTCCTCACCCGTATCTGGCGCGGCCCTTCGATGCTGGACCGCGCGATCTCGCTGGATGTCTGCGCCGCCCTCATCATCGCGGGGCTCGGCGCCAAGTCCGCCTTCGCCCGCGACCCCTTCTACTTCCCGATCATGCTGGTGCTCGCCTTCCTCGGGTTCACCGGATCGGTGGGCATCGCCCGCTTCATTGCCGTACGCGACCGGCCGAAGGGCAAGCGACAGCCGAAGGAAGGAGCGAAGTGAACGTCTGGCTCCAGATCGTCGATACGACCGGCGCGGTCCTGGTCCTCATCGGCGCCGCCGTCTGCCTGCTCGGAGTGATCGGCATGCTGCGGCTGCCGGACGTCCTGTCGCGCAGCCACGCCGCGACGAAGCCGCAGAGCCTCGGCATGCTGCTGGTCCTCGCCGGGGTCGCGCTGCGACTGCGCAGCGGCATGGACCTCGCCACGCTCGCACTGATCGGGTTCTTCCAGATGATGACCGGACCGGTCGCCGCGCACCTGGTGGCGCGCTCCGCGTACCGGACCGGCCAGATCGACCACGGCGAGCTGCTCTTCGACGAACTCGACGCCCAGCTGACCGAGGAGAAATGACGGCTCCGGCGGGTCCCGGTCAGCGGGAGTGACACCTCGTACGGACACGGCCCGCGCCTAGGTCCTGTCCTGCCGATCTTCGTGGGCCCGGAACGCCTGGCACGGCACCTCGCTGCGTTGTCGGAGTCTCCCAAGTACGTCCAGTACGAGGACGATCCTCCGCCTTGCGATGCACCGCACCAGACGCCCGGGCTGATCCACGAAGATCGACAGGACAGGACCTGGACCGTGCGCCCCGCACGCCCCGGATCCGGCCGTCAGTAGAGCGAGCGTCGCACCGACCTGCGGCCGGCGGCGGACAGCAGGGAACCGATCACGATCCCGATGGCGAGACAGACAGCCGACGAGCCGATCTTGGCGTCCAGCGGGAGCGATGTGGTGAAGGGCAGCAGAACCATGACGGCAGTGGCGAGGACGACGATGCAGACGAAGAACGTGCCCGGCTGCGGCGTCGCGAGGATCAGCAGATGCACCAACGCCGTGGCCGCCAGCGCTGCCAGCCCGGCCCCGGTGGCCAGCAGTCCCGTCGAGGCGTCCCCCATCGCTCCGTCGCCCTCCGGCGCGAAGAGGGGCACGTCCAGGACCCCACGGACGAGGACCACCCCGACGACGGCGGTGAGCGCGGCGATGACGGCGGTCATGGCGCCGCCCGCCCACAGCCGCGCCGCGTCGACACGGAGCCGGGGCGGTTTCGGGCGGAGGTATCCGGTCCGCTGCTGCGGCTGCCCATAGCTGTCCTGCGAGTCCCATGCGTCCACGATCGGTCTTCTCCCCTCGGTACACGGATTCCGATCGTGGACCGGGCGACCGGAGCCGGCGAACGCACGCGGTCCGTGTGGGTGACGCACCTGAGCCCCCTGACGACCACGGGGCGCGGACCGGTCGACAGGGGTGTAAGCAGAAGACATGCGCGTCCGGCACAGAGACAACCGCCTCACCCCGTCCCGGCGGCTGAGCCAGGGGCTGCTCGCGGTGCCGTTCGCCCTCATCGCGACCGTCGCGCTGATCGACATAAGCAGCCCGGAGACCATCCACCTCGGCCCGTTCCTCGTCGCCGCGCCCGCGCTCGCCGCCTCCTTCGCCGGCCCCGGCCTCACGGCCGTCGTCGGAGCGCTGGCAGTCGTGGCCCAGGCCGTCATCGCCGCCCTGCACGGCGGCGTCGGGACACCGAACCACGAGGCCCAGATCGCCGCCGTCACGGTGATCTCCGCGTTCCTGGTGGTGTTCCGCTATGCCCTCGACCGGCACGAGCGGCAACTGGACCGGGTGCGCTCGGTGGCTGTCATGGCGCAACAGGTCCTGCTGCACCCACTGCCCCACCAGATCGGCCCATTGAGTATTGCGTCCGTGTACATCGCGGCCGAGGAGGAGGCCCAGATCGGCGGTGACCTGTACGCCGCGGTGCCCGCCCCGGGCGGGACCCGCCTCGTGGTCGGCGACGTCCGCGGCAGCGGCCTGCCCGCCGTCGACGACGCCGCGGTGGTGGTGGGGGCGTTCCGCGGGGCGGCGTACGAGAACCTCTCGCTGCCCGGCGCCGTGGCACACATCGCCAACGCCTCGTACTGGAACATGGCCCAGCTCGCCGAGACGGATCCGGAGTACGACGAATCGTTCGTGACCGCGCTGGTCCTGGACGTCTGCGAGGAGGACCACAGCGTCCGCCTGGTGAACTGCGGACATCCCCCTCCGCTGCTGCTGCGCAGCGACGGCCGTGTCGAGGCACTGGAGGTCAGGGAACCCGCGCTCCCGCTGGGGTTCGGCATGGTGTCGGAGAACCAGTACGAGGTCGAGACCTTCGGCTTCCAACCCGGCGATCTGCTGCTCCTCTACACCGACGGCGTCATCGAGGCACGCGACCGCAGAGGCACCTTCTACCCGCTCGCCGACCGGCTCGCCACCTGGAACGGCACCGGCCCCGACGCCCTCGTCGAGCATCTCCACACCGACCTGCTGAGGCACGCCGGTGGGCACCTGGGCGACGACGCCGTCATGATCGCGATCACGAAGGCGTCCGGCGCGGTCAGGGGAGCCGCAGCGAGTAGGTGATCCGCTCCAGGTGGTAGTAGTCGGCGACGCATGTGGCCGGCCAGACCTTCCGCCCGTGCTGACGGAACGGTTCCACCATGCCGACGACCGACAACGGCATGTACGGGAGAACCCGGTCGCCGTCCGCCGCACGCGCGCGCATCCACCGGTCCTGGCGGTCCCACTTCACCGCCCGTACGCGCATGTCATGTTCGAGCCGCCCCAGCGGGACGGCGAGCGTGAGGCACACGACGGCACACACCCCCGCACCGGCCGCCTGCACCGCACCGGTGCGGTGCAGGCGCAGCCCCAGGGCGAGTCCCACCAGCGCGCCGGCCCCGACGAGCACCGCGACGTACAGCAGGAGGTAGTCGTTCCAGATCCGTGAGGAGGTCCTCACGCTCTCGCCGAAGACGGGATACGCGACGACCGTGCAGAGATATCCGGAGACCAGGAACGCGAGGACACCGGCGCAGGACAGCAGCGGCCAGCGCTCCGGCAGGACCGCGCGCCGCCCACCGGGCCCCCTGATGAGCAGCCCCAGCAGGACCCCCGCCGCGACCGCCCCCAGATGGGCCCACGTCGTGAGGAGCGTTCCCAGGATGTGCCCGAAGCCGCGCAGGGACCCGAGGAGCGAGTCGGGCGCGAGGAAGGACACCCCGTCCGTGTGGAATCGCTCCCGCCGGATCCTCGCGCCCGGCGACGTGTAGAGCACGAGCGTCCCGGTCACGGTCCCCGCCATGCCCGCCAGGCACCAGCTCCGCACATAGGCACGGCGCCGCCCGACGAGGAGCAGCAGAACGGCCGACAGGACAACGAGCACGACGACGGACGCCTCCTCCGAAAGCGTCCCCAGGCAGAGACCCGCCACGAGAACGGCGACCAGCGCGCAGCGCCTCCCCCCGCGCGACCGGGCCCGGAGCAGCGGAACGGCCGCGGCGCAGGCGAGCATCGGCGCCATGGTGTGCGAGACGGACGACGCGGGCCAGTAGAACGTCTTGTACGTGTTGGGTGTCGCGAACAGAAAGACGGCCGTCACCATCGACGCCACGAGCAAGGGGACTCCGCGTGGCGCCGTCAGACCGCCCCGGCGCAGCGCCGATACGGTCACCGCCCACAGGATCCCCAGCGTGACCACACAGCTGACCAGCCCGAACCACTGGTGCCCCGCGACGCCGAACGTCCCGTACGCCCAGACCAGAACGGCGTTCGCGATCCGCCCGTTGTCCTTGAGATAGAACTTCCCGACCATCCCGGGGAGCCCCTCGTCCCGCACGACGGGCAGAAAGCACCAGTCGTCCGCACCGGGCCGGACCCACCGTCCGTACCACGCCGCCGCCCCGAGAAGACCGAGTGGCAGGAGACAGAGCGCAGCCGGCCAGAGCGTCCTCCACGCCGGTGAGGGACGGGCGTTCGCCGCCTTGCCGGGCACCGTCCGTTCCCGTTCGCGCGGCTGCTCCGGAAGGCCTGTCCGTGAGGCACCGGGGGCCGACTCCCGTGCCGGGCCGGGGGCCGTCATCGTGCTTCTCGAACCGTGGTCATCGCCGCTATCTGATACGGGGAGGCGGGCAGCCCGGTCTCCGCACACGCAGAGGCGACCGCAGCTTCATCCGAATGGCGGACGCTGAAATCCGTTGCGGTGCCGGGGCTCTGCCGGCCGCCGGCCCGCTGCGGCGCGAACGGGGTGAACCAAGCGGCGCGCTCGGACCTGGAGTCCGTGGGGGGCGCAGAGCCTGTCGGGTGACCTCTGACCGGGCGGTCACGCCCGGGCACGCACGCTTCCCGCGTTGCCGAAATGCCCTAGTAGCTCCTTCCCCAAGCTCTCAGCTTCGTTCGAGCAGGGGAGACCCCATCCGAGGGCCTTCCGGCGCCTTGGAATCGCACGCACCAGACCGCGTCCGCTTTCCGATCGAAGGTCACCCGACAGGCTCTCGGCGGGCGGGGCGGTCGGTGATCCAGCGGGCGGCGAGCAGGCCGGAGGCCGCGGTGAGGACGGCGGCGGCGATGACAGTGGCGTTGAGGCCGAGGGTGTCGGCGAGGACGCCGGCGACGAGGGCGCCTGCGGCGTAGCCGATGTCGCGCCAGAAGCGGTAGGTGCCGAGCGCGTTGGCCCGCCAGGTGGGGTGCGCGTGGTCGGAGACGGAGGCGATGAGGGCCGGGTAGACCATGGCGGTGCCCAGGCCGAGCACGACGGCAGAAAGGATGCCGGCGAGCAGGGGCCGGTCGAGCAGGGCCAGGGCGAGGACGAATCCGGCGGCCTGGACGAACATGCCGGTGACGATCAGGGGTTTGCGGCCGATGCGGTCGGCGAGGTGGCCGGTGGGGATCTGGCCGATGCCCCACAACAGCGGGTAAAGGCCCTTGACCAGGCCGACAGCGGCAAGTCCCAGGCCATGGTCGGTGAACAGCAGAGGGAAGACGCCCCAGGTGAGGCCGTCGTTGAGGTTGTTGACGAGTCCGGCCTGGCTGGCGCCGCGCAAGGAGCGGTTGTGCCAGGAGGTATGGGCGAAGGTCTTTGCCAGACCGGTGGACTGCTCCGCGTGAACCGGTCGGGGATGCCGGGCGAGTTCGAGGGCCACGTGGGCCGCGGTGTCCCGGACGGACAGGGACAGAGCGATGCCTGCGGCAACGAAGACGATGCCGATCAGTTCGGGTGCGGGGCGCAGGCCGTATGCGGTGGCCAGGTAACCGGTCAGCAGGGCGGAGGCGCCGACGGCGACGTATCCGGCGGCCTCGTTCAGGCCGGTGGCGAGACCGCGGCGGGCAGGGCCGACGAGGTCGATCTTCATGTTCACGGTCATCGACCAGGTCAGGCCCTGGTTCATGCCGAGCAGGACGTTCGCGGCGACGATCCAGCCCCAGGACGGCGCCCACGCGAGGGCGAACGGGACGGGTATCCCGATGAGCCAGCCCGCCATGAGGAGTTGCTTGCGGCGGAAGCGGGCGGTCAGCTCGCCGGCGGCCAGGTTGGTCAGCGCCTTGGTGACGCCGAAGGCGATGATGAAGGAGAAGACGGCCAGATCGCTGGTCAGCCCGAAGACGTCCGTGCCGATGAGGGGAACGGTAGTGCGTTCCAGTCCGACCAGGGCGCCGACGGAGACGTTGACGATGACGAGCAGGGTGAACTGCGCCCAGTTCTCACGCAGTCCCAGGCGAACCGGGGTGTCGGCGGGTGCGGTCGCGGTGGGGCCGGCGCTCACCGGCTGCCGCCTTCCGCGCCGTCAGCGGGTTGTGCGCCGTGGACGGCTGTCTGTCCGTTTTCCATGATCACCCTCAGTCGATCGGCATACCCCCATGGGTATGAAAGCGGTTAAGGGAGCCTCCGTTCCCGGCTCCTCCTTGAGCGCAGAATACCCCCCTGGGTATGTTGTGCCGGCGCGGCCCGCTCTGTGACATCCGCCTCCGGCGGTCGGCCGGCTCCCTCGTTCGCGGACCGCCGCACCCCTCGAATTTATACCCCCAGGGGTATTTGACATCTGTGGCAGGGCATGCCTACTGTCGTCATCAAGAAGTACCCAGGGGGGTATACGGAAGCGAGGGAATCGCGGTGCGTGAAGTGGATCTGGATGCCTTTGCGGCAGCGTGGGCCGAGGGAGCGCTCGTCCTGGACGTGCGGGAGCCGGAGGAGTACCGGGCCGGCCATGTGCCCGGAGCGCGGCTCGCCCCGCTGTCCATCCTCGCCGCCGCGGCGGGCGAGGTGTCCAAGGATCGGCCGGTCTACGTGATCTGCGCCAGTGGCAACCGCAGCCAGCGGGCCGCCGAGCGCCTGGCCGCCGTCGGCGCGGATGCCGTCTCGGTCGCCGGCGGCACCAGCGGCTGGGCCCGCACGGGCCGTCCGCTCGTCACCGGGCCGGCGCCCGGCGCCGCGTGAAGGAAGTGTCCGCCGTCCCGGCGGGCGTTCCGGCGGTTTTCTTTTGAGCACATATACCCCTAGGGGTATATGTTCATCCTCACGGAGGGTTCCTGTGTTCTTCACCCAGTACTACCTCGACTGCCTCTCCCAGGCGTCGTACATGATCGCGGACGAGACCAGCGGGCAGGCCGTGGTCGTCGACCCGCGCCGGGACATCTCGGAGTACATGGCCGATGCCGAGACCCGCGGCTTCACTGTCGTCGGCGTCATCAACACCCACTTCCACGCCGACTTCGTCGCAGGACACCTGGAGATGGCGGCCCGTACCGGCGCCTGGATCGGCTACGGCCATCGCGCCGAGACCGAGTACTCCATCCGCAAGCTCACCGAGGGTGAGCGCGTCAGCCTCGGCGACGTCACTCTTGAGATCATGGAGACCCCCGGGCACACCCCGGAGTCGATCAGCGTCCTGGTCTACGAGCACGCCACCGACACCGTCCCGTACGGGGTGCTGACCGGCGACGCGCTGTTCATCGGTGACGTGGGCCGGCCCGACCTGCTCGCCTCGGTGGGCGTGACCGCCGAGGAGCTCGGCGCGATGCTCCACGACAGCGTCCAGAACAAGCTGATGGGCCTGCCGGACGAGGTCCGGGTCTTCCCCGCCCATGGCGCGGGCTCCGCCTGCGGCAAGAATCTCTCCACCGAGAAGCAGTCCACCATCGGCGAGCAGCGTGCCACCAACTACGCCTGCGCGCCCATGAGTCAAGCGGACTTCGTGGCCCTCGTCACCGCGGGCCAGTCCGCGGCGCCGAGCTACTTCTCCTACGACGCCGAACTCAACCGCAAGGATCGTGAGCTGTACAACCCGGCCGCGGCGCCCCGGCCGCTGACCGTTGAGGAGTTCTCGGCGCTGCGCGGGGCCGGGGCCGTGGTGGTCGACGCCCGCGGCCCGCAGGAGTTCGGTGCCGGGCACCTGCGTGGGTCGATCAATGTGCCGGCCGACGGCCGGTTCGCCGAGCAGGCCGGAACCGTGCTCACGCCCGACGCGGAACTGCTGGTCATCGCGCCGGAGAACCGCGAGGAGGAGGTGGTCACCCGTCTCGCCCGGATCGGCTTCGACCGAGTGGCCGGCTACCTGCGCAACCCCGACGACGCCCTCGCGGCCCTGGGGGACGAGGCAGGCCCCGCCAGCCGGCTGACCGCCGCCCAGCTCCGTACCGCCCTGGAGAGCGGAGAGCCTCCGCTCGTGGTCGACGTTCGCAACTGCGGAGAGCGCGCGGCGGGATTCGTCGACGGCTCGCTGCACATCTCCCTCGGCGAGCTGCCCCGCCGCCTGGAGGAGATCCCGCGCGACCGTGCGTTGGTCCTGCACTGCGCGGGCGGTCACCGCTCCTCCATCGCCGCAAGCCTGCTGCGCCATCACGGCTTCTCCGACGTCTCCGACATCCTCGGCGGCTACGCCGCCTGGGCGCTGCTGACCGAACCTGCCGACGCCTGACCCCAGTCGTCACGAAGACCACCGGCATGCCCGCGAGGGGCGGCCCACGCCCTGGCGGGCTGCCGGTGTCCACCCCTACTCATTTGCATACCCCCCCAGGTATATGTCCGTTTATCCGAGGAGCCCCCATGACCAGCAACACCTCCCGCGCCGCCGCAATCGACTCCGCCGCCCTTCAGCGGCTGATCGGGGAAGGCCGTGGGCCCCGCCTTCTGGACGTCCGTACCCCCGGCGAGTTCCGCACCGTCCACATACCCGGCTCCTACAACGTGCCCATGGCCACCCTGCGCGAGCACCGCGCCGAACTCCTCAGCCACCTCGACGAAGACGTCGTCCTCGTCTGCCGCTCCGGCACCCGCGCCGCACAGGCGGAAGCCTCCCTCGCCGAGGCCGGACTGCCGAACCTGCGCGTCCTGGACGGAGGCATGATCGCCTGGGAGGCAGCAGGCGCCTCCGTCAACCGCGGCTCCGACCGCTGGGACATGGAACGCCAGGTCCGGCTCGTCGCCGGATCCATCGTGCTGACCACCGGGCTCGCCGGCTTGCTGGTGCCCGGCATCCACCTGATCGGCACCGCAGTCGGCGCAGGCCTGACCTACGCGGCCCTCAGCAACAGCTGCGCCATGGGCGTGATGCTGTCCAAGCTGCCCTACAACCGCGGCCCGCGCACCGACATCCGCACCGTCATCGCAGCCCTGCGGGACAAGCCGTGATCGCGGTCGTCATCGCGGCGTCCCTGTTCGTCGGGATCAGCCTCGGCATCCTCGGCGGCGGAGGCTCGATCCTCACCGTGCCCATCCTGGTCTACCTGGCCGGCCAGGGCACCAAGGAGGCCATCGCCACCTCCCTGTTCGTCGTCGGTGTCACGAGTGCGGCCGCCCTGATACCCCACGCCCGGGCCCGCCGAGTCAAGTGGCGCACCGGACTTGCCTTCGGGCTGGTGAGCATGGTCGGCGCCTACGGCGGCGGCCGCCTCGCCGAGTACATCCCCGGCACGGCGCTCCTGATCGCGTTCGCCCTGATGATGCTCGCCACGGCGGCGGCCATGCTCCGCAAACCGCGCAAGGCCGCCGCGCCCAAGGACGCCCTCCACGAGATGCCCATGAAGCACATCGTCGCCGAGGGGCTGGTCGTGGGCGCGGTGACCGGCCTGGTCGGTTCCGGCGGCGGCTTCCTCGTCGTGCCCGCCCTCGCCCTCCTCGGCGGCCTTCCCATGAGTGTGGCCGTCGGCACCTCGCTCCTGGTCATCGCCATGAAGTCGTTCGCCGGCCTGGCCGGTCACCTCTCGGGTGTGCAGATCGACTGGGGCCTGGCCCTGGCCGTCACCGCCATGGCAGTCGTCGGCAGCATCATCGGCGGCCGCTTCGCCGGGCGCATCCCCCAGGACACGCTCCGCAAGGCGTTCGGCTGGTTCGTCGTCGTCATGGGTGTCTTCGTCCTCAGCCAGCAGGTCGGCACCGCCGTCTGGGTCCACCCCCTGACCTGGACCGTCGCGGGTATCGCCGCGATCGTGCTGACCTCGCGTGCTGTGCGGGCACGACGCCGGGCCGCCGCTCCGCCGGCCCCGCCGGTGCGCGACCACGAGACAGCCACTCGCCCATGACCCGGATACCCTACGGGGTATCGTGTGCCGGTGGAGCCGGAACAAGGAGGAGCCCGGTGAAGGTAGAAGAAGAAGCCATGGGCGCGGTCCTGAACCGGCTGCGCCGGGCGCAGGGTCAGCTCGCCGGCGTCATCGCCATGATCGAGGCCGGGCGCGACTGCAAGGACGTCGTCACCCAGCTTGCCGCCGTCTCCCGGGCCTTGGACAGGGCCGGCTTCAAGATCGTGGCCAGCGGGATGCGTCAGTGCCTCGCCCAGAGCGAAGCCGACGCGCCGCCCATGACCGAAGAGGAACTCGAGAAGCTGTTCCTCGCGCTCGCCTGACCTCACCGGCGAACCGCCGATCCCCATCGGTGCGCCGGCCGCGGCACACCGCACACCGTGTGCCGGAGGGCGAGACCGGACCCGCCCCCAGGCGCGGCCGACCGCACTGGGGGCGGCGCCCTGCTCAGATGTCCCGGAAGATCTCGATCTGCGCGCCCACCGAGTTGAGCCGTTCCGCCAGCTCCTCGTAACCGCGGTTGATCACATACACATTGCGCAGTACGGAGGTCCCCTCGGCCGCCATCATCGCGAGCAGTACGACCACAGCGGGCCGCAGCGCCGGCGGGCACATCATCTCGGCCGCACGCCACCGGGTGGGGCCCTCCACCAGGACCCGGTGCGGGTCCAGGAGCTGGAGGCGGCCGCCCAGGCGGTTGAGGTCCGTCAGGTAGATCGCGCGGTTGTCGTAGACCCAGTCGTGGATGAGCGTCTTGCCCTGCGCCGCGGCGGCGATGGCCGCGAAGAACGGCACGTTGTCGATATTGAGACCGGGGAACGGCATCGGGTGAATCTTGTCGATCGGGGCCTCCAGTTTGGAGGGCCGGACCGTCAGATCGACCAGCCGGGTACGGCCGTTGTCCGCCGGGTACTCCGTCGTGCGGTCACAGTCGACGCCCATCTCCTCCAGCACCGCGAGCTCGATCTCCAGGAACTCGATCGGTACCCGGCGGATCGTCAGCTCGGACTCCGTCACCACGGCGGCGGCGAGCAGGCTCATCGCCTCGACCGGGTCCTCGGAGGGGGAGTAGTCGACATCCACATCTATGTGCGGGACACCGTGCACGGTCAGCGTCGTCGTACCGACGCCGTCGACCCGTACGCCCAGCGCCTCCAGGAAGAAGCACAGGTCCTGGACCATGTAGTTGGACGAGGCGTTGCGGATGACGGTCGTGCCGTCGTGGCGGGCGGCGGCCAGCAGCGCGTTCTCCGTCACCGTGTCGCCGCGCTCGGTCAGCACGATGGGCCTGTCCGGGGTCACCGAGTGGTCTATCTGGGCGTGGTAGAGACCCTCGGTCGCGGCTATCTCCAGGCCGAACCGGCGCAGCGCGATCATGTGCGGCTCGATGGTCCGGGTGCCGAGGTCGCAGCCGCCCGCGTACGGCAGCTTGAACTGGTCCATGCGGTGCAGCAGCGGGCCGAGGAACATGATGATGGACCGGGTCCGCCGGGCGGCGTCCGCGTCGATGGCCGCGATGTCGAGCCGGGCCGGCGGGACGATCTCCAGATCGGTCCCGTCGTTGATCCATCGGGTGCGCACACCGATGGAGTTCAGCACTTCGAGGAGGCGGTAGACCTCTTCGATCCGGGCGACCCGGCGCAGCACCGTACGGCCCTTGTTGAGCAGCGAGCCGCAGAGCAGGGCCACGCAGGCGTTCTTGCTGGTCTTGACATCGATCGAGCCGGAGAGCCGGCGCCCGCCGACGACCCGCAGATGCATCGGCCCGGCGTAGCCGAGCGACACGATCTCACTGTCGAGTGCTTCACCGATGCGAGCAATCATCTCAAGGCTGATGTTCTGATTGCCGCGCTCGATGCGGTTCACGGCGCTCTGGCTGGTGGCGAGCGCCTCCGCGAGCTGGCTCTGTGTCCAGCCCCGGTGCTGACGGGCGTCACGTATGAGCTTGCCGATGCGTACGAGGTAGTCGTCTGGCATGGCGCCAGGTTATCTCAGATATGAGATGAAGATCGTGCGGGGGTGTGGCATTCGGGTGATGGGTGCGATGAGAGCAGGTGAAGACGGGAAGTGTGGGGGATGGTGGGGGAGGTGGGCGATGACCGTTGCCGCGGCGGCCCCGTCTCCGATTCCGGGTACGTGCCGGCCGTTCCCATCGTCCGCCCGGTGCGGCGGTCCGGCACGCGGGGCGCGTCCGCGGGTGGCACGGAGCGCGCCGCGCACATCCGTCCGGGTGTCACACCGCGGACAGCGCGATCCTGCCGGGGTGCGGCGGGTCTCCCCGAGCCGGTGCGCCCCGGCGGCGTTCCCTTGCGGGGTGCACCGCCTGTGTCTGCATCTCGTCCGCCGCGACCACGGCAGCGGGATCGCCGATGCTGTGGCGTGCGACTGCGTCGTAGCGCCCTGGCACGACAGCAGCCAGGGGTGGTGCGTCCGGCGCCCCGTTGCCGCCCCCGCGGGCGTCGGCGCAGCCGCCGCGCACCTGGGTGATGTGCCGGGCAGGATCGGTCGGCGTCCATGACGCCGAAAACAACGACCGCCACCGCGTCCTCGGATTAGCCGAAAGCGGCACGCTCGTCTCCGTATTCATCTCCGTATTCAAAGAAGTAATAAATACCTGCGGACACGCAGCGCCATCGAGTAACGGGATGCCTCGCGCCCGCAACACTGTGATGTCCACTCATCCGCGACGTGGAAGGTGCTCACTCCGGGAGGGCGAGGCGCCGATCGGCCGACCAGGAGTGATTGACATTGGAAAAGTCTGAATTCCTTACCGATCTGAACACCGGCACCGGTCACTCTGTGATGAAGAAGCTGCCGGAGGTCACCCTGGCCTTCTGGATCATGAAGATCGCCGCGACGACGCTCGGCGAGACCTCCGGCGACCTGTTCGCCCAGACCCTCGGACTCGGCTACTTCCTCACCACGATCGCGCTGTTCCTGATCTTCGTCGTCACGCTGGTCGTGCAGCTGAGGTCCACCCACTACAACCCCTATTTCTACTGGACCGTCATCCTGTCCACCAGCATGGCCGGCACCACGATGTCCGACTTCATGAACCGTGACGCCAGCTCCACATACCTTTCCGGCGGGACCACGTCGCTGGGCTGGGGGCCGCAAGGCCTGGGACTGGGGTACCCCACAGGAGCCGCGATCCTGATCTCGCTCCTGATTGCCATCTTCGTCATCTGGAAGTTCACCGGGCTGACGTTCTCCATCCGCGACATCGTCACCTTCCGCGGGGAGGCTCTCTTCTGGTCGGCGATTCTTGTCTCGAACACGCTCGGCACTTCCATGGGTGATTTCCTGTCCGACAGCTCCGGACTCGGCTATGCGGGTGGCGCGCTTCTCGTCACCGGGCTGCTCGCGGTGCTTCTCGCACTCATGCGGGTGCCTGTCGTGCCGAACGTCCTGCTGTTCTGGATCGCGTTCGTGCTCACGCGCCCTCTCGGGGCCACCGTCGGCGACTTCCTCACCAAGCCTGTCGCCAAGGGGGGTCTCGACCTCGGGACGGCGGGCTCGTCGGTCGCGCTCCTCGCGCTCCTCTTCGGCCTCGTGGCCCATGCCCATGTGCGGGAGCGGAGGAGCACCGTGCCGCGCAACGAGGTCCTGGCCGAGAACTCCTGAGCACGGTCGGGAGCCGGCTCGGGCGCTGCCGTGCGTTGCCGAGCGGACGACTGCCGCGCCGCAGCGCCGTGCCGAGGAGGCCGGTGTGTCCCGTCTTAGAAGCTGTATGCCTATCGATCATGTGGACGGTTCTGGTCGAACAGCGGCTTTGGGCGGGTGATCTTGGCCGGGTGGGTGCATGAAGACAGGGCC
>NZ_JBSFYR010000072.1:0-40754 GCF_053599875.1 Streptomyces sp. NPDC005151
CCTGGAGCGACATGGCGGCAAGAGCCCGGCCGGGGTCGCGGTCCGCGTCCTGTGCCGGATCCTCGCGCTCACAGCGGCGATCTGGCACAACGACAGGACCGGGCAACCAGTCAAACGGTCACTGACTGCCTACGATCACTGACCGCAACGACACCCCTTGGACTCATTCATCTAGGAGAGATCCCACCCATGCCCGAAACGGTCGACACCCTCGGCTCACCCGGCTCGCCCGGATTTCTGGTCATCGGCGAATGCGTCGCCGACATCGTCCGGTTGCCGGGCGAGGACGACCGCGTCCACCCCGGCGGCAGTCCGGCCAACGTCGCGTACGGACTCGCCAGACTCGGCCGGTCCAGCACCCTGCTCACCCAGCTCGGCCCGGACGCCGAGGGCCGGCTGATCGCGGACCATCTGGCGTCCGCCGGAGTCGTGGTGCGTACCGACGGCTCCACCGGTCCCACCCCGGCCGCCTCGGTGGCGCTGGACGCGACCGGCCAGGCCACGTACACCTTCGCCATCACGTGGACGCTCTCCCCGGTGGAACCGGAGCGGCCGCCGTACCATGTGCACACCGGCTCGATCGCGACGGTCATGGAGCCCGGCGCTGCCACCGTCCTCGCCGCCGTCGAGTCACTGCGTACCGCGGCGACCGTCAGCTACGACCCCAATGTGCGGGCGGCCCTGATGGGCGACCACGACGCAGCCGTCCGCCGGGTGGAGCGCTGTGTCGCACTGAGTGATGTGGTCAAGGCCAGCGACGAGGACCTGGCATGGCTGTACCCGGGGCAGTCCCCGGAGTCCGTCGCCGCGCGCTGGCTCGGCACGGGCGGCCCCGCCCTCGTCCTGGTCACCCGGGGGGCAGACGGCGCACTTGCTTTCACTCCTGGCGCGCGGGCCACGGCCGACGCGCCCCGTACCAAGGTCGTGGATACGGTGGGGGCGGGCGACGCGTTCATGTCGGGCACGCTGCACGCCCTCGCCGCGCACGGGCTGCTCGGCGCCGCAGGACGGGACGGACTGCGTGCCATCGATCCGGAGACCGTCACCGATGTGCTGCACCACGCGGCTGTCTCCGCGGCGCTCACCGTCGCACGCGCCGGTGCCAACCCGCCCGACGAACCGGAGCTGCGCGCCGCGCTGACCCGCGCCTGAGCACGGCTGTGCCACTGCCCGCCCGACGGAGCTCGGTCGAGCGGGCGGTGGCACAGCGGGGCCTGCGGTCACGCGTGCGGTGACGGGAGCATGTGCGGTGTGCTGTCGTCGTCGAGGAACTCCACGACCGCCAGGGCGAACAGCGCCGCCAGGGCGATCCACACCGTGACGAGCCCCGTCGGCCGGTCCCACACGAGCAGGACTGCCGCGGCGACCACGACGACCGTCCAGTTGAGCCACTGCTTCGCCCGGTGCACCCAGGCGCCGACCGGACCGCCGGTGATCCCGGCCGCGTCGCGCACGGCGCCGATGCCGCCGTTCCACATGGCCTTGACCCGGGTGGCGGCGCGGCCCTCGCCGGAGAGCCAGGCGGCGAGCGCCACCACCGTGCCCAGTGTGACCACGAGCCGGACCACGCCGCGCAGCTGGACGACCAGGGCATCGAAGACGGAACCGGCCGCCGGCTGCGACACCGTGTCCGGAAGACTGTCCAGATAGAACGCGCGGAACACCCACAGCGCCAGGCCCAGCACCGCACCGCCCACCGCGATCGCGAGGGCCGCCGTGACCAGCGCACGGCGTCGGCGCACCGCGAGCAGCACCCCGCCCGCGGCGAGCACCAGGGTCACCACCGGCAGCCAGAACCCGGCCAGTTGCAGCAGCCGGAAGCCCTTCTTGGCCTTGCCGATCGCGTCGGACGTCAGCACGGTGAAGTCGGTGTGGATCTCGGGGATCTTCGCGGCGATCGTCAGCCCGTGATCGACCAGGAGCTGCTTCACCCGGTCGATCACCGGGGCGAGATCGATGACAACCGTGTCGTTCGTGAGCTTCACGGCCCCGCCTCCGCTGCCGGTCAGCGCCTTGACGGCCGCCGCGTGGGCGCCGCGGTTGAGGTCGACCCACACCTTCTCGAAAGCGTCCGAGGTCACGAACTTCTCCACGGTCCCGTGCACGAAGTTCGTGAGGCCCGTGGTGAGCGGGGCGCTCAGCCGTCCCAGCGCCTTGTCGAGGACCGGCCGGTCCGCCGGGGCCACCTCGGCGAGCAGCGCATGGACATCCAGATGCGTCATCACGGCACCGGTAACCCGGTTCGTCAGCGCTGCCTGCACGTCGGGGTCCGACGCCAGCGGCTTCATCATCGCCACATAGCGGTCGGTGTCGCCGACATCGTTCCTGGCCCAGACGGCGACGGCGCTCAGCGGCGTGAGGACGGCCGCGACGAGGATCAGCAGCACGGCGAAGACCGAGCGGATCCGGGGCCGGGACCGCACGGGCGTGCGCGCCTCCAGCTGCGTCACCCGCGCGCGCAGCGCGTCCAGTTCATCGTTGGCTGAGGGAGGCTGTGACTCGTCGTGGTCCGCTGATGCCATGACCCAAGGGGATGCCCTGCGCGTCCGGGCAGCACGGCGAATTGCTCCGTACGGGTGAGCCGGGGGCGCGTGCCGGGCGCGAGCCGTTCGTGCTCGCGGGCTCCGCGCGCCCCCGTTCGGCTCAGTGAGCGCATCCTCACCGGGGTGACGGCCGTTCGCCAGCCGGTGGGTCTGATCGGTTGCGGGGATCGGGGCAGCGAGTGCCGAGGGGATACGTACTCGACGGCGCCGCGCAACCGGATACGGGGGCGGGTACGGGTCGGCGGAATCACCGTCTTCGGGCGCGGTCCGGCCTGGGCTTCCGCCGTACTTCGCCGGCGAGGAACCCGCACGGACCACGCACGGTGCGCGACGGAAGGAATGGCACATGACGCAGGCTGACATCGGGGTCGCGGTGACGGGAGTGGGGCTGGTGACCCCCGCGGGCGCCGATGAACACGCCTTCTGGGCGGGGCTGTGCGCGGGAAACTCCGTGGCGCGGCGCTGTGGCGAACTGGCCGGACTGTCGGTCGACTTCGCCTGCCCGGTCGACGGACTCGACCTGGACGCGGCGGTGGGCGGGCGCTCGGTGTGGCGGATGGCACGGTTTGTGAAACTGGCCCTGATCGCCGCCCGGCAGGCCGTCGCGGACGCCGGACTCTCCCCGGCGGACTGGGACGGGAGCAGGGTCGGCGTGGTGCTCGGCGTCGGTGTGGGCGGTGTCTCCGTCCTCGTCGACAACCTTCGCAAGCTCGACGGCGCAGGACCTGAGGCCGTCTCCCCGCTCCTGGTGCCGATGATGATCCCGAACGCCGCGGCCGGGGAGCTCGCCATCGCGCTGCGCGCCCAGGGGCCCAGTCTGGCGCCCGCCACCGCCTGCGCGTCCGGGGCGACCGCGATCGCCGTCGCCCGTGACCTGCTGACGAGGGGCCGATGCGATGTGGTCGTGGCGGGAGGTTCGGAGTCCGCGCTGACCCCGCTCGTGGTGGCGGCCTTCGCGAAGATGGGGGCGCTCTCCACTCGTACCGGCGATCCGGCGGGCGCGTCGAGGCCGTTCGCCACGGACCGGGACGGGTTCGTCATCGGGGAGGGTGCCGCCGTGCTCGTGCTGGAGCGGACCGCTGACGCGTGCGCCCGCGGCGGACATCCGCGTGCGTTGCTGACCGGCGTGGGTTCCAGTACGGATGCTCACCACCCCACTGCTCCGACACCCGACGGGCGCGGTGCGCAGCGGGCGGTGGAGGCGGCGCTGCACGAGGCGGGCTGGGCGCCCCGCGAGGTCGACCACATCAACGCGCACGGCACGTCCACTCCGTTGAACGACGCGATGGAGACCACGCTCATCTCCCGGCTCTTCCCGCACCGGCCCTCGGTCACCGCTCCGAAGGGCGTGGTCGGACACACCCTCGCCGCCTCCGGGGCGATCGAGGCGGTGGCGACCGTACTGACCCTGGAGCAGGGCATCGTGCCGCCGATCGCCAACCTGGATGCGTTGCCGGACGGGTTCGCGCTCGACTGCGTGACCAAGGAGCCGCGCCGGCAGTCCGTCGAGCGCGCCGTCAGCCACTCCTTCGGCTTCGGCGGACACAACGTCGCTCTCGCCTTCCAGCGCGTCTGACCGGTCGGACCGCCCGCAGGTCCCGGTGGGAGCGGCGAGGTGTGTCCTCGCCGTTCCTTCATCGTTCTCTTGTTCATGACCGCAACGATCGACAGCACCACCGTCCACAGCACTGCCGACCTGTTGAGAGGCGTCCTCTTCGGCGTCAACTTCCTTCAGGAGCACGGCTCCTGGCGTCGGCTGATCTCTACGGAACCGTTCCGCCGCCCGGCCGGCCGCAGTCCCGACGAGCGTCTCGCCCTGACGTACGAACGGCTGAGGATCCTCAACAGCGCGCTCGACAGCGCAGCCGGGCCCGCCGCCGACCCACGCGCCCTCGCCGCCCTGCACGAGTGGCTCGGCCCGGTCGATCCGGCGCTCACCACCGTTGCGGGCATCCACTACAACCTCTTCCTCGGCAGCCTCCTCGACCATGCCGGCGACAGCCGCCGTGACCTGTCGGACTTCCTCCGGTTGCGGCGCATCGGCACCTTCCTCTGTACGGAGGTGGCGCACGGCAATGACGCGGTGGCCGTCGAGACCACGGCGACGTACGACCGCGCACGCGACGGGTTCGTGCTGCACACCCCGCACGCCGGGGCGCAGAAGTTCATGCCCAACACCAGTCCGGCCGGCGGCCCCAAGACCGGACTGGTCGCGGCGCGCCTGCTCGCGGACGGCGCCGACCGCGGCGTCTTTCTCTTCCTGGTGCCGCTCACCGACGACACGCACGCTCTCCCGGGGGTACGCGCCCGCAGGCTGCCGGCGCGCCTGGGCAGCCCCGTCGACCACTGTCTGACCTCCTTCGACCGGGTCTTCGTGGGGCGTGACGCACTGCTCGGCGGTGAGCACGGACGGATCGGCGACGACGGGGAGTTCAGCAGCGTTCTGCCCAACCGCAGGCGTCGCTTCCTCACCTCGATCGCACGCGTCACGGTGGGCAAGATTTCCATGAGCGCCTGCGCGGTCGGCTCCGCGCGCGCGACGCTCGCCGTTGCCGTGCGCTACGGGGGCCATCGGCACATCTCCGGGCCGCGCGCCGCGGAACGGGTGCGGGTGATCGCCCACCGCAGCCATCACGGCCCGCTCGCCGAGGCCATGGCCACGGTGTTCGCGATGAGCCTGCTGCACCGCAGGGCCCTCGACCGTTGGGAGGAACAGCTCGGGACCGGTACGGAGACGGGACGGGCCGAGGCGGAGCGGCTGGTCGCCGTCGCGAAGGGGTGGATTACCTGGCAGGCCCGTGCCGTTGTCGTCGAATGCCGCGAACGGTGCGGAGCACAGGCGCTGTTGGAGAACAACGGCATGACCGAGCTGATCACCGGCGCGGAGGCGGTGATCACCGCCGAGGGCGACAACCTGGCCATCCACGCCAAGGCCGCCGCGGAAATGCTCTTCGCCGCCTCGCCGGGCGCGGACGGCGGTACCTCGGACCGAGCGACCGGAGAGCTCGCCGACCCCCGGTTCCTGGGGTGGCTGCATGCGCAGGTGGAGGTCATCTGGTTCGCCCGCGCCAGGGAGCGGATGAGGTGCGCACCGCACGGTGATCCGCTGGCGCGGTGGAACGCGGCGTCCGGGCCCGCCCTGCGGGGCGTCGAGGCGCACGCCCGCCGACAGGCGGCCGAGGCGTACGCAGAGGCGGTCGCAGAACTGCCCGAAGGTCCTGGCCGCGAGAGACTGGCCGAACTGGAGCGGCTGTTCGCCCTCCAGTGGGTGGCCCGCAACAGTGGCGATCTGCTCGCTGCCGGTCATCTGACCACCGATCAGGTCAACGCCCTGCCAGACGCCGTCGAGCAGCTCATCGCCGCCGTTGCCGGGCATCTGCCCACCCTGGTCGAGTCCTTCGCGCTGCCGGAGGAGGTGCTCGCGGACTGGCCCATCGCCGGCGCGGACTACGTCGATGCGTACGACGATCCGGAGGCGTCCTGGCACACCACCACCGGGGCGCAGGGGGAGCGGTGACGGCCTCGGACGAGCGCACCGCCGGGCAGCTGTGCCGGGTACGGGACGTGGTCGGAGCCCTCGGAGTCCGGGCCGTTCTGCGGGCGTACTGGGGCACCGCATCCGTCCTTTCCCGGTGCTGTACGAAGCCGCGGGTGATCGTTGGCGAATCGGTTCGCCGCAAGGCGTAACCGGCAGATCGGGAGTCAGTTACTTCGACGTCGGGACCGTGCGCTCCGCCGTCCCGGGCATCGGCAGAACCTGCATGACGTGCGCGACCTGCACGACCTGCACGACCTAGCGAAGAGGAAGATCATGAGCGCGATTCATCCCAAGATCACCGACGTTCTCACGAACACCTTCAAGGTGCCCGCCGCCGAGATCCTTCCGGGTTCCACGATGGACAGCCTGGAGATGGACTCCCTCGCCGTCGCCGAGTTCGCCGTCATCATCAAGGAGACGCTGGGGGTCGAGGCCGACTCCGACAAGCTCTACAAGGACGCCACCCTCGCCGACATCACGACGTTCATCGATGCCGCGGTGAGCGGCGACCCCGCGATGAGCAACGCCCGATGAACAGGCCTGCCGTCGCCGTCACCGGCCTGGGGATGATCACCCCGGTCGGCAACGACACCGAAACCACCTGGGACGGGGTGTGCGCCGGGGTCTCACCGGCCCGCACCGTCCCCGAGCTCGAAGGCTGCGCGATCGACTTCGCCTGCACGGTCTCCGGCATCGATCTGGACGAGGCGGTCGGCGGCCGTGCGTCCTTCCGGATGGGGAGGTACGTCAAGTTCGCCGTCCTCGCCGCGCGGGAAGCGGTCGCGGATGCCGGACTGGACCCGGCCGACTGGGACGGCAGCCGGGTCGCCGTGGTCGTCGGCACCAGCAGCGGAGGCTCCGCGGGCCTGACCGAACAGGCCGTCGCCCTCGACCGGCGCGGACCGGGGGCCACCTCGCCGGCGGGGATCCTCCTCACCATCCCGAACATGCCCGCCGCGGAGATCGCCATCCGGATGGGGGCGACCGGTCCCAGCCTGGCGCCGTGCACCGCCTGTTCATCCGGGGTCACCGCGCTCTCCGTCGCCCGGGACCTGCTGGTCACCGGGCAGTGCGACCTCGCGATCGCCGGAGCCACCGAGTCGATCGTCTTCCCGGTCGCCATGACCGGATTCGCTCGGTCCGGTGCCGCCGCGACGAGGGACGGCGACCCGGCCCGCCTCTGCCGGCCGTTCGCGGCCGACCGCGCCGGTCTGGTCATGGGCGAGGGCGCCGCCGTCATGGTGCTGGAACGGGCGGACGACGCACGGGCCCGGGCAGCGGTCCCGCGGGCGCTGCTCGCCGGGACGGGCGCCACCACCGATGCCCACCATCCGACCAGTCCGCACCCGTCCGGCGCCGTCGCCCGGGCTGCGGTCGAGGCCGCGCTGCGCGACGCGGACTGGGCGGCCGAGGACGTCGAACACGTCAACGCGCACGGCACGTCGACACCGCTGGGCGACGCCACCGAAGCCGCTCTCATCAGCCGGGCCTACCCGCACCGGCCACCCGTCACCGCCCCCAAGGGGGTACTGGGCCACTGCATGGGGGCTGCCGGAGCCATCGAGGCGGGGCTGACGATCCTCACGCTGCAGCGCGGGGTCGTACCGCCGATCGCCAACCTGGACGTCCCGGCGCCCGAGTTCGACATCGACTGCGTCACCGAACAGCCCCTCCACCGGCCCGTCCGGCGCGCCGTGAGCCACTCCTTCGGGTTCGGCGGCCACAACGCCGTGGTCGCCCTCCAGCGTCCCTAAGGGCTGTCCCGTAATCCCTGGCGGGCGCACGACGTCAGCTACGGCACCTCGCCGCGTTGTCGGAACGTCCGAATACATCCAGTATGCGGACGCCCCTCCGCCTTGCGATGCACCGCATCTGACGCCGCGCGCTGTCCCGCCAGGGATTACGGGACAACCCTTAGTCAGGGGGCGGAGCATGCCGGGGCGGTACGGCCGGGGCGCCTCCGGCCCCACCGCACCGCCGACGAGCCGCGCGGAGCAGCGTGATAGCTTGCCAAAGCCAGTCAAACTCCACGTAGGGGTCAGGGAATCCGGTGCGAATCCGGAGCTGACGCGCAGCGGTGAGGGGGACGGGCGGGGCCACAGCCACTGGGACATCCACGGGTGTCCTGGGAAGGCGTCCCGTTCGAAGGAACCCGAGTCCGAAGACCTGCTGGCACCTGCCGCCCGGTACCGGGCGGCAGCACTCCGTACAGCGGGCTCCGCGCATGGGCCCTGAGACGCAGAGGGACTCCGTGCCGTCCATAGCCAGCCCTGCCCGCGCCGCCGCCCTGCTCTCGGCGGCACTCCTCCTGCTGACCGCGTGCGGCGGAGGGACTGACAACTCCACGGCCAAGTCAGCTGGTGGCGAAGGCTATCCGGTGACGCTCAGGAACTGCGGCCGCACCGTCACCGTCGAAGCCGCACCGCACCACGCCGTCTCCGTCGACCAGGGATCGACGGAGATCCTGCTCTCCCTCGGCCTCGCCGACCGGCTGGCGGCCACAGCCACCTGGACCGACCCGGTGATGAAGGGGCTGGAGAAGGCCAACGCGAAGGTGCCACGCCTCTCGGAGAACCGGCCGTCGTCGGAGAAGGTCCTCGACCAGGAACCCGACTTCGTCAGCGCCTCGTTCGAATCGACCCTCGCCAAGGGCGGCGTCGCCCCCCGCGAACAGTTCGAGGAGCTCGGTGTCCCCACCTACGTGTCGCCCGCTGACTGCACCGGCAAGGACAACAGCGGCGGCGGCGACGGAGCGCGTACCGAAGCAGTGACCATGGACAGCGTCTACGGCGAAGTGCGCGACCTGGCCGCGGTGTTCGGCGTCCAGCAGCGCGGCGACGAGCTCGTCGCCCGGCTGCGGGAGCGGGTGAAAAAGGCCGCCGACGGCATCGGCGCCTCCGACGCCACTCTCCTCTACTGGTTCTCCGACTCCAAGGCCCCGTACCTGGCGGGCTGCTGCGGGGCACCCGGCGTCATCACCAGGGAGCTCGGAGCGAAGAACGTCTTCGACGACACCCATGAGGAATGGCCGCAGATCAGCTGGGAGACCGTCGCCGACCGCAACCCCGACGTCCTGGTCATCGGCGATCTGACACGCAAGGCACAGACCGCCGAGAGCGCCGCGAAGAAGATCGAGTTCCTGGAATCCAATCCCGCGACGAAGAACATGGACGCCGTCAAGCACAAGCGGTACGTGCTGCTCAGCGGCCAGGCCATGAACCCGTCCATCCGGACGGTCGAGGGTCTGGAACAGGTCGCCGCCGGGCTGCGGACGTTCGGGCTCGCCGGGTGACGGACACCGAACGGGGCGCAGCGGTACGTACGGAGCAGGCACCCGGAACCGATACGCACCGCAGGGCCGGTGGCGCACGGGGGCTGCGCGACGGTGTGCTGTGGGCCGCGGGCGTCACCCTGCTCGCGCTGTCCGTCGCCGTCGCCGTCACCATCGGCCCCGCCCGGATCTCCGTCGCCGACGTCTGGTCCGCGGTGGCCGCCCATCTCGGGGTGGGCGACTCGCGGCTCACCCCGATCCGGGACGGCATCATCTGGAACCTGCGCATGCCCCGTACTCTGCTCGCCGCCGTGTGCGGCGCCGGGCTCGCGGTGTGCGGCACGGTCATGCAGTCCCTGCTCCGCAACCCGCTCGCCGACCCGTTCGTCCTCGGCGTCTCCTCCGGGGCGTCGACGGGCGCGGTCGTGGTCGTCGTACTCGGAGTGGGCGGGGGAACGGTGTCGATCTCGACCGGGGCATTCATCGGGGCACTTTGCTCGTTCGCCCTTGTGCTGCTGCTCAGTCATACCCTCGGTGGTACGACGGACCGGGTCGTCCTCTCCGGCGTCGCGGCCATGCAGCTGTTCTCCGCGCTGACTTCCTTCGTGGTGATGACCTCGGCCGACGCCGAGCAGACCCGAGGCGTGCTGTTCTGGTTGCTCGGCTCGCTCAGCGGGGTCGGCTGGACCGATGTGTGGGTCTGCTTCACCGTGCTCGTCGCGACCCTGCTGATCTGTCTGGGCCACGCCCGTACGCTCGACGCCTTCGCCTTCGGTCAGGACGCGGCAGCCGCCCTGGGAGTCGATGTCGGCCGCACCCGGATCGTGCTGCTCTGCACGACCGCGCTGCTGACCGCCGCGCTCGTCAGCTCGGCGGGCGCCATCGGCTTCGTCGGGCTGGTGCTGCCCCATGCCGCCCGGGCGCTCACCGGCTCCGGGCACCGGCGGCTGCTACCGGTCACCGCGCTGGCCGGGGCGGTGTTCCTGGTCTGGGTCGACACGCTCGCCCGGACCGTCCTCGATCCGCAGGAGGTGCCGGTGGGCGTCGTCACCGCTCTCATCGGCGTACCCGCGTTCGTTCTGGTCCTGTACCGCACCCGGAGGACCACATGACATCCATCGGCACCGCCGCAGGTCTGCGCGCCCAGCGGGTCTCCCGGGAGGCGGGCGGCCGTCTCGTCCTCGACGGGGTCTGCCTCGTCCCCCCGCCCGGCGCGACCGTCGGGCTCCTCGGCCCCAACGGGTCGGGCAAGTCCACGCTGCTGCGGGTGCTGGCGGGGGTCCTCGCGCCGGCGGCGGGCGTGGTGACGCTCGACGGCGAACCGCTCGCCGCGATCGGCCGGCGCACCGTCGCGCAGCGGGTCGCCGTGGTCGACCAGCATGCCGACACCCAGGTCGAGCTGCGCGTCCGGGACGTCGTCGGGCTCGGCCGCATTCCGCACCGCCGCGCCTGGTCGGCGCCCAGCCGCGCGGACGACGAAGCGGTACGCGAGGCGCTGGAACGCACCGGACTCGCCGAACGCAGCGACCAGTCCTGGCACACGCTCTCCGGGGGCGAGCGCCAGCGTGTCCAGATCGCCCGCGCACTGGCGCAGCAGCCGCGTGAACTGCTGCTGGACGAGCCGACGAACCATCTCGACATCCAGCACCAGCTGGAGCTGCTGTCCCTGGTCACCTCGCTGCCCGTCACCGGCGTCATCGCTCTGCACGACCTCAATCTGGCCGCGATGTTCTGCGACCGGATCGTCGTCCTGAAGGAGGGGCGGGTGGTGGCCGCCGGTACCCCGGCGGAGGTGATCACCGAGGAACTCATCGCGGATGTGTACCGGGTACGGGCGGTGGTCACCCAGGACGGCCCGGACGGGCGGCCCTCGGTGCGGTTTCTGCCCGGACGGGCGGAGTAGCCGGACATACGGAAGCAGGAGGCGGAACCCGGCACGGTGCGCACCCGCCCCTGGCCTGTCCGCTCCCGGGAGCCGTGGCTGCCTGGTCTCCGGGACCGGCCGTGGAACTCACCTGGTGAGGCCGTAGTGACGGTAGAGCTCCTCCTCCTCGGAGACGGAGAGATGGGCATCCGCGTCCACCCTCGGGGCGCCTTTCACGCGGTCCTTCGGATGGGGGATGTGCAGATCGGAGCCCACCCGGCGAGCGCCCTCCAGGGGCACGAAATTCTCCTTCATGCCGAACAGGCCGGTCTTCACCGTGATCCAGTCCGGTCTGCCGGTGGCGTCGTCGAGATACACCCGCCCCACGGTGCCGACCTTCTCGCCCCTGGGGTCGTACACCGTCAGGCCGTCGAGCTCCTTGGCATCCGTGAAACCGTCAGCGGCTCCCATGACCGGTCCCTCCTCGCCCGGGCGCGCGTCCTGTGGGCAGTTCCACCAAGGAAGGCACGTCCTGATTCCATCGCGCCTCACCCGGATGGGCGATGCAACTTCCCGGCCCGGAACGGTGGCCCGTCGCATCCGGGGCGGCAACGTGCGATGCCGGTGGTGGGGGAACAGCCCGGCGTTGGGCCGTTCGAGTGAGGTCGTGACGGTGCGGAGGCATACGGGGGATTGCGGACGGCTACCTCGGGCGGTCCGGCCGAACGGCGCTTTGGCCACACCGCCGTCATCGGCATCGACACGGACTCCAAGCTCGGCATCTCCGCCAACACGTCCGTGGTCGGCGCGCTCGTGGCGATGCTCATCGGCCGCATCCCGCTGAGCTTCATCCGCACGGAGCCGTGCCGCCCCTGCCGCATATGATCGACAGACCGTTTCCGACCGTCGTCCTGCCGTGCCACCGGGGGTGCATCATCCGTTCCGTACGCGTCCGCGCACCCGGACAACGGGGCGAGCTGCTGACCCGGCAGGAGGACGGTCTCGCCCTGCACCACCTCGTCTGGCGGCTCGGACCCGGCTGGCGGGTGTGCAGCAGCGCCGTACTCGGCGGCGGCATCGGGATGCGCGAGTGGATCCTCAACGCCCAGGTGCCCGGCGGTTATCCGCGCCTCGACCCCGACCGGCACCTCGCCGAGATCGCCGCCGCCGAAGCGCTCACCGGTCCCGGTGCCGGACTGATGACCGCGGCCGATGTCACCGCGTACACCGTCGCCGACGACGAGGGCGTGACCGCCACTGCCACAAGCGGTCTGGGTGTACGGGGCTGGGCCGCCGACCCGGCCGCGGGACACGCCGGGCCGCTGCCGCCGGGCACGGTGAATATCGTCGTGACCGTCCCCGTGGCCCTTTCCGACGCCGCTCTGGTCAATGCCGTCGCGACAGCCACCGAGGCGAAGGTCCAGGCGCTCCTGGACGCCGGACTCGACTGCTCCGGCACCCCCACGGACGCGGTGTGCATCGCCTCACCGGAGCCTGCACCCGGCGCGGCCGGGGAACCTTTCGCGGGCCCGCGCTCGACGTGGGGGTCGCGACTCGCCCGAGCCGTGCACACCGCCGTACGGGAGGGCGCACTGCGGCACCCTTGACCTCGTACCGCCCACGCGCCGACGAAGGGACCCTTGTTCTCATGACGTCCACCCCTGCCAACTCCATTCCCGAGCGGCCGACCGTGGCCGTCCTCGGCACCGGGATCATGGGATCCGGCATGGCCCGGAGCCTGCTCCGCGCCGGACTCGACGTCCGCGCCTGGAATCGTACGCAGGCCAAGGCGGCCCCCCTCGCCGCCGACGGCGCCACGGTCACCGAAACGGCGGAGGAAGCCGTACGCGGCGCCGACGTCATCCTGACGATGCTGAACGACGGACTGTCCGTGGCCGCCGCGCTCACCGCCGCGGCGCCCGGGGTGCAACGCGGCCAGGTTTTGCTGCAGAGCTCCACCGTCGGGATCGACGCCACCATCGAACTCGCCCAGAGGGCGGCCGACTTGGGGCTCGTCTATCTCGACGCACCGGTTGCGGGTACCAAGCAGCCCGCGGAACAGGGCGCGTTGACGGTCTTCGTCTCCGGTCCGTCCGCCGTCCGCCCGTTGGTGAACCCCGTGCTGAACGCGATCGGACAGCGCACGGTCTGGGTCGGCGAAACACCGGGCGCCGCCTCGCGACTGAAGCTCGTGGTCAACACCTGGGTGATCAACATGGTGAGCAGCATCGCCGAGTGCCTGAACCTCGCGGAGGGGCTGGGCATCGACCCGCAGTCGTTCCTCGACGTGATGAAGGGCGGCCCGCTGGATTCCGCGTATCTCCAGGGCAAGTCCGCCGCGGTCCTCTCCGGCGACCTCACCCCGAGCTTCACCCTGTCCACCGCGCTCAAGGACACCCGCCTCATCCTTGCGGCCGCCGAACAGACCGGGGTGACGCTGGATCTCGTTGCCGCGTCGGCGAACCGGTTCACGCGTGCGGAGGAGGCGGGACACGGCGGCGAGGACATGATCGCCACCTACTACGCGGGCCGCCCTGCGGAGAAGGACGACGACTGACCGTCCCCGGTCGGAGCTCACTCGTCGTCGCTCACTCCTCGACGAACATGCCGTTGCGGAGCTTTTGCAGGATCCGGCTGAGCAGCCGCGACACATGCATCTGGGAGATGCCGAGCTCCGCGCCGATCTGCGACTGCGTCATCTCCTGACCGAAGCGCATGTCGATGATGCGACGGTCGCGCGCGTCGAGGTGGCCCAGCAGCGGGGCGAGGGTGTGCAGATTCTCGACCGTCTCCATGCCGGGGTCCGGGGAGCCGAGGGCGTCGGCGAGCGTGCGCCCCGGCGGGTGGAGCCGTCGCGCGACCGCCGGATCGGACGGCATGTCCAGCGATCCTGCGGTGTACCCGTTGGCGGCGACGATGCCTTCGGTGACCTCCTCCTCGCCGATCCCGAGCTGCTCGGCGAGCTCCGGCACGGTGGGGTCGCGGTCGAACTCCGCGGCCAGTGAATCCTTGGCCTTGGCGATGTCTACCCGCAACTCCTGCATCCGGCGCGGCACATGGACCGACCAGCTCGTGTCGCGGAAGAACCGCTTGATCTCCCCGACGATGTACGGCACCGCGAAGGAGGTGAACTCCACCTCGCGGGACAGGTCGAACCGGTCGACGGCCTTGATCAGCCCTATCGTGCCGACCTGGACGATGTCCTCCATGTCGCCACTGCCGCGGTTCCGGAACCGGCCCGCGGCGAACCGGACGAGCGAGAGGTTCATCTCGATGAGCGTGTTACGAGCGTACTGATGGGCGGGGGTGCCCTCCTCGAGGAGCCGGAGGCGGTCGAAGAACAGCCGCGACAGGACCCGCGCATCCTTCGGGGCGACCTTCCCCGCATCCTCAATCCATGGAAATTCGCCCGCGGAGCCGGTCATGTCCGGGGCGTCTGCCCCGGCCGTCCGTGCTCTGTGCGCCGTCATCTCGTCACGCTCCCCTGGTCGTAGGCCATGAGGTGTATGCGCCTGCCCCCGGCAGGGGCGCCCATGCGTGAAAGAGCGAGTCGATCCGGCCAATCGGCGTGACTGGCCGGGAATGTTCGTGATCCGGCGTCACAACCGTTCAGGTGAGGAGCGGGAGAGCACAGAACTGCCCCACCGGTACGGGGGAGCCCGGTGGGACGGTCACTATCAGACTGCCACAGGAGTCGGCCGAATGTGGCGCGACCGGGTCCGTATCGATGGGCAGTTGAGTCGAAATCGATTCCGGACCGGGCAGCGGAGCGGGTCAGTCGCGCGGGTATCCCACGATGGTGTGGGTGACGGCGGGGGAGTCCTGTCGTGCGGTAGTGGCTGCTGAGCCCTGAGAAGCGCGCTGTGTCCCCCGTCTCCAGCAGATGCGGGACGTCGTCCACCACCAGTGTCACCTGGCCGGAAATCACCAGCACGTACTCCAGCTGTCGCCCGGTGACGTCAGCACGACGAGGACGCCGACGGCCAGGGCGTATCCACCGCCGCCGGTACCGGCGACGACGATCGTGACGAGCAGGGCCGGCAGCGCGAGCAGCAGATCGGCCCAGCGGCGTACGACGGCGTTGGTCCAGCCCTGTGCCGCTCGATCCGGATTCATTGCGGCCCTGTGAACACTCCGGCACCCCGGGAATACGTGCATGCCGAATGGACTTTTCGCTGCTGTAGCCCGCGGTGGCGGTGCCGACAGCCGATGCCATGAACCGGAGCGAGGGAGCTCATGCCCAAGGCGTACGTATTCACCCGCAACGGCGGACCTGAGGTGGAAGCCTTCGTCGAGCAGGAGGCACCGACCCCTGGGCCCGGGGAGCTCCTGGTCGCGGTCCGGGCGGCCGGAGTGAACCCCGTCGACTGGAAGCTCCGCAACGGGTACACCCGGCCCGGCAGCACGGCGCCGGAGTTCCCCGCCGTGTTCGGCAGCGAGGTGGCCGGGACCGTCGAGCGGGTCGGCCCCGGTGTCGAGGGGTTCGAAGTCGGAGACGCCGTCTTCGGCAACCCGCTGAGCGGTGGGTACGCCGAGTACGCACTGCTGCCCGTCGCGGTCACCGCACACAAGCCCGACAGCCTGCCGTTCACCGAGGCGGCCGCGGCGCTGCGCGCAGTGGAGAGCGGACACACCCGCGGCAAGATCGTGATCGAGGTGGCCGCCGCATGAGCGCCCCGCACCCCACCACTCGGTCCGGGCACCCGCTGGACAACCCGGCCCGCGCCTCGCTGGCCGGACCGCACGCCCACTTCGCCGAACGCCGGGGCCGCGTCCTGCGCTACCCCACCGATGTGGCGCCCTGGCTCGCGCTTCCGGACATCCCGGACGCCGACGACTGGGCCGACGCCGCCGCCCTCGCCGGGCCCGGCGCATCCCTCACCCTCACCGCCCTGCGCGAACCGCCGCCCGGCGACTGGGAGATCACCTTTCACGCCGAGGGCGTCCAGCTGGTCGACGCCGGACTGGCAGCAGCCCCGGATCCGGAGGCCGTCCGCCTGGGTCCGGCAGATGTGCCGGAGATGCTCGCCCTGGTCGAACGCACCCGCCCCGGACCGTTCCTGCCGCGTACCGTCGAGCTCGGCACCTACCTCGGCATCCGGCGCGAAGGGGCACTCGTCGCGATGGCCGGGGAGCGGCTGCACCCGACCGGCTACAGCGAGGTCAGCGGTGTCTGCACCGACGAGTCCGCACGGGGCCAGGGATTCGCCGGCCGGCTCGTGCTCGCCGTCGCGCACGAGATCAGGGAGCGCGGCGACATCCCGTTCCTGCATGCCTCCGCGACCAACACGAACGCGATCAAGCTCTACGAGTCCCTGGGCTTCCGGCGCCGCCGCCGGACGTCGTTCCTCTCTGCCGTCGTCCCGCGGCAGCTGTCGGAGTCCGGGCGCACCGGTGATACGGGTGGCGCGCAGGTGGCAGCACTGCACTGACGTGTGAGCCGTCTCTCCTCCCTGCCGGGTGACGGAGGTCCTGCGTCTGGTGCCACGGGACCTTCGGCCCGGGACTTCCGGACCGGACACCACCGGCAGGCGCCGACCGAGGACCTTCGGCCCGGCCCCTGAGGCCGTTAGCCCCGTGTCCCGGCCCTCCGATCCGGGTGCACTGGATGCGAATGCCGGGAACGGGCCGGCACCAACACGAGGAGGCAGTGGCGTGACGATCGGGCACGAGCGCGCGGCGGTCGAGCGGAGGGCGGCGGTGCCGGGCACTGATGCGGGGGAGGCTGCGGTCTTCGCCCCCCGGGTCGGGGACGGCGTGCTGTTCGGCGGGCTGCTTCTGCTGACCGCCATGATCCTGATCCTCGACGTGCGTACCGGTGAGGATCTGCGGGTCGTGCCGCTGCTCGTCGTCGTGCCCGCCCTCGTCTCGGTCTTCGGCACCATGCGGCAGACGGTGTACACCGCCGCCTGGATCATGGCGGTGGTCGTCACCTCCCGGCTGGTGTCCGGAGGAACGTTCTGGGACCTCTTCGTCGGCGTCGGCTTCACGGTCCTGGCCTGTGTCCTGGGAGTCGGCGCCTGTTCGCTGCGGATCCGCCATGCCATCGAGATCGCCCGGCTGCGCTCCGCGGCCGTCGCACTTCAGCGGCAGATCCTGCGCCCGCTGCCCATCCTGACCGACCAGGTCGTCGCCCACGGGGTCTATGCGCCGATCGAGGAGGACCGACTGGTCGGCGGCGACATCTACGAGGTCGTCGAATCACCGTACGGAACCCGGGTGATCATCGGCGATGTGCAGGGCAAGGGGATTGCCGCGATCGGTGCGGGGTTCGCCGCGCTCGGCGCGTTCCGGGAAGCGGCCATCCGCGAGCCCACGCTGACCGGAGTGGTGGACGCCCTGGAGGACGCGGTCGCCCGCCACAACGCCTTCTCCGCCCAGACCGGCGAGATCGAACGCTTTGTCACGGCCCTGGTCCTCGGCTTCGAGGGCGACGATCGGGTGGAGGCCGTCAATTGCGGTCATCTGCCGCCCCACCTGCTGCACGACGGCGCGGCAGCCGCGGTCCCGCTCCGCCTCACCTCCGTACCGCTGGGCATGGCGGAGCTCAGCAGCGAGGCACGCGGCGCGGAGCGGTTCGACTTCCCAGCCGGTGCGACGCTTCTGGCATTCACCGACGGAGTGACCGAGGCCCGCGACGCCTCCGGCGCCTTCTACCCGCTGGACACCAGGCTCGGCCGTTGGGCCGGGTACGAACCGCGTGAACTGCTGGACGCGCTCCATGTGGACCTGGACGCCTTCTCCGGCGGCGTACGGCGCGATGACATCGCGATGCTCGCCCTGCGCAAGGCATCGACCGGCAACCGTCGCCGAAAGCCCGGGGCGATGTCCGGTCAGGGCGCCCGGAGGGCCGCGCAGACCTTCAGCGAGCGAACTCAAGGAGCGCCAGAGCGCCCGGCTGCTCCGTGACGACGAGGAGGACGGCGCCCCGCCGAACCGCTCCACCGTCGACCTCGACGGCGGCCGCGCCGTCATCCGTCTCGCAGCGGCCACCTCCTCGCAGGGCTCCGGCACGCTCTGAAGGCTGTCCCGTACGGGTGCGACCGTTGGGGCGGCGATGGGGCATGGGCGGGGTGATCTCAGCGGATGATCCGAAGCGGAGTGGACCACCTGGCAACGCGATTGGCCTGCGGTAACAGGGCCGCGGCGGCGTAGGCGGCCACTATCGCCCATGTCAGCCGGTGCTGAAGGAGCGCGAGTGCACGCGTGACGGCGGGCGGACGCTTGACGTGGTTGGTTCGGACGAGGGGCACGACCGGCGGATGGGGCATCGCACTGGACCTCTGTGAGGGGGGACCGGGACCGTCAGGTCACCTGCGGTGTGCGGGCAGTGCCGTCCGTATCAGCGCGGCCCCGAGCCCCAGCCAGAACGCGGCGAACAGCCAGCCGGCCACCACATCAGTCACCCAGTGCACCCCGAGCAGAACCCGGCTCAGCCCGACGGCCGCGGCCCAGCAGCCGGCCAGGACGGCGGCGATGCGGCCGGCTCTGCTCCCGTACGCCCGGTGGCCGATCGCCGCCACCAGGAGTCCCGCCATGAGCGCGGACGTCGTTGCGTGCCCGGACGGGAAGGCGAACCCGGAGGCGTGCGTCGCCCAGTCGCCCACCGGCGGGCGGGACCTGCTGATCGCTTCCATCAGCCCGTAGCGCAGTGACTGCCCCAGCAGCAGGAAGGCCAGGGCGCCCGTCGCATACCCCAGACGGTGGCGCAGGTTCCGGCCCGCGATCAGTCCGGCGGCCACCGCGGCGGCGTACGGGAACACGCCCGTACCCGTCGCCGTGACCGCCCTGGCCGCCGTGACCAAGGCGGAGGGCCGATGGTGCAGGGACCATGCGTGCGCAGCCCGATCGACGGGCAGCACGGCCCCGTGCCGGGCCGTGAGGACCACCACCGTCAGGCCGAGGAGACCGATGAACCCGATCAGTACGGCCCCGAGCGCCGTACGGATGCAGGGGTCGATCGGGTCCGCAACGGACCGGCGCCCGGCCTCCGCCTCCTTGGTCACCGCGCCGCCACCAGGGGGCGCAGCCTGGTCTCGCGCAGCCGCACCACGACCGGGGCACAGCGCCGGGCGGCGACGGTCAGCGGCCAGGCCACGAGCGCGCCGGTGACCAGCCCGATGAGCACGTCGTGCGGATAGTGCACACCGATCCAGACCCGGGACGCGGCCATCAGCAGCGCCGCAGGGACGGCGATGGCGCCGAGCCGGCGGTCGGTCAGCAGGATCGCGACCGCCGCGGCTGCGGCGATGGCGGCGTGATTACTGGGGAAGGACCAGTCGCCGAGCGGAGGGCACGCTTCCACCGTGACCGCATGCAGGGTCTGGCAGGGCCGCTGTTCATGGACGGCCATCTTCAGCAGGTCGTTTGCCACATAGGCGGCCACCACGACCAGGGGCGCACAGAGTGCCATCGCCAGGCGGGCGGGGGTGTCGGAGCGGGACCGCCACCAGGCCGCGAGCATCAGCAGGGCGAAGAGCGCGAGACCGAAGTCGGACCAGAGCCGGATCGTTGAGTCCAGAGCGGCGGGGGAGCGCTGGGCGAGCTCGGTGATCCAGGTGTAGAGGCCACCGTCGAGGGAGGTGGCGGCAGAGGCGAGCAGCATCAGCTGTGGTCTCCTTCAGCGGTGCGGCGGCCGCGCGAGCGCATCAGCTCGGCGGCGAGCGGGCTCAGGGAGACAATGACCACGACGGCGACGATCGGCAGCAGATAGCGGTCGACATTGGGTACCGACGACCCCAGCCCGTAGCCGGCGAGCACCAGTGCGACGGTCCACACCAGTCCGCCGACGATCTGCCAGATCGTGAAGAGCCGGGCCGGTACGTTGAGCGCCCCGGCCAGCGGGTTGAGCACCGTGCGCACCACAGGGACGAAGCGCGCCAGCACGATCGCGCGCGCGTGTCCGTACCGCTCGAGAAGTTCCTCGGCGCGGGCGGCTCCCGCATGCAGCTGCTTGGCCCGGCTCCGGGCCAGCAGGGCGCGGCCGCCGCGGCGCCCGATCCAGTACCCGGTCTGGGCGCCGAGGAGTGCGCCGACCACGGCAGCGATGAGCACCTGTGACAAGGAGAGGTGGACCGCGCCGTGGGTACCGGGCACGCTCAGCAGCCCCGCCGTGAAGAGCAGGGAGTCGCCGGGGAGGAAGAATCCGACGAGCAGCCCTGTTTCCGCGAACAGCACGACCGCGATGCCGAGCGCGCCGAACGTGGCGAGCAGCGACCCTGCGTCCAACAGGTTCACTGCCTGCGGCACGGCCGCCAGTGAGGATACGGACACGGCGGAAGGCCTCCCATAATGGTGACTGGGCGCACCGACGGGACGCCCGACTGACTACAGTGCTGTAGACGGTCTACGTCACTGTAGACGCTCGGAGCAGGAGGAGGGTTCCCATGTCCCAGGTGCAGGGGATATCGAGCGAGGATCCGAACCCTCGCGCGGACGGCAAGCCGGCCCCTGGACCGGGCAGTGAGTCGGCCCAGGCTTCCGCTTCGGTGCCCGGGCGGGCACCGGAGCGCTCCTCGGCGCCGGAACGGCGACCGGCCGGCGAGCTGGAATCCACCGTTCTCGCGGCTCTGTGGACGGCTGACACCCCGCTCACCCCTGGTCAGGTGCAGGGCGCCCTCGGCGCGCCCCTCGCCCGCACCACCGTCACCACGATCCTGACCCGGCTGTACGAGAAGGGCACGGTCACCCGTATCCGCGCCGGGCGCGGCTTCGCCTACACCCCCACCGAGGATGCACCCGGCCTCACCGCCCGCCGGATGCACAGCGAACTGCAGAAGGAAGAGGACCGCAGCACCGTGCTGGCCCGATTCGTCTCGCAGCTCACCGACGAGGACGAGCAGCTGCTCCGGGAGCTGCTCGACGGAGACGCCCCATGATGTACGCCGTATGGGTTCCACTGCTCATGCCGTTCGTCGCGGTTCCCGCCGCCCGCCGTCTGGCGGACGCCCTGGCGCCCCTGCGTGCCGTTCGGCTGCTCGCCTCGACGGCCGTAGGTCTCGCCCTGTGCAGCACGCTCGCCCTGGTGCTGCTGGTGGTGCCCGGCGCGACCCAGCTGTCCGCGGTCGCCGCGGTCGGTGAACTCGTCAAGCCGCTCGCCGCCGCGCCCGCCGCCGTGGCCGTCCCGCTCGCCCTTGCCGCCCTGGCCCTGCTGGCCGGCTGCACCGCCGCGGTGGTCCGTACCGCCCGCAGCCACTGGGTGGAGCTGCAGCGCGCCAGGCAGTCGGCCGAGTGCTCCAGCGGTGAACTGGCCGTCCTGCGCGACAGCCGCCCCGACGCCTATGCGCTGCCCGCACTCCCGGGCAGCCCCGGCCGGATCGTCGTCACCACCGGCATGCTGCGCGCCCTGAACCCCGCCGAACGGGACGCCCTGCTCGCGCACGAGCGTGCCCATCTCGCGGGCCGCCACCACCTCTTCCTCGCTGCTACCGAGCTCGCCGCCCTCTGCCATCCCGCTCTGCGCTCGCTGCGCGCGCCCATGGGCTACGCCCTGGAGCGCTGCGCCGACGAGGCGGCGGCCGTCGCTGTCGGCGACCGGCGGGTCGCCGCGCGCGCGATCGGCCGCGCGGCGCTCGCCGCGCGGGCGGCGGAAGGGGTACGTGCGCGCCCCCGTGTGGCGCTCGCGGCGGCGGCGGGCCCGGTTCCGCGCCGGGTCGCGGCGCTGCTCGGCCGGGTCGCCCACCGGCCGGGCGTCGGCCGCGCCGCGGCGGCCGCGCTGCTGGCCTGCCTGATCCTGTCCGGGTCCGCCGCACTCGAAGCGACGAACGATCTGCACAGCAGCATCGAGGTCGCACAGGGCGAAAGCGCGCAGCACTGACCGCGTGAGGCGCATGAGGCACGCGAGGTGCGCGTGGAGCACGTGCTCCCACTTGCCTCAGAACGTGGGCATGACCACAGCCTTGACGCTCGGGTCCCCTCGGTGACCCTCGTGCAGGAGCGCTCCCACACGTCATCCGAGACATGAGGGGCTGATCCATGCGTACGACGGCAACCGTCCCCAGATCCCTGCTCCACGCCTTGCCCGTGGCCCTGACCGCGGCCCTGTTGACGACCCAGCCCGCCGCTCGCGCCACCGACTCCGTAGCCACCCGCTCGGCCGCCACGACCGCCGGTCCGGGCAGCCGCCTCTGCACCCCCGAATCGGACGGACTCTGCCCGACGCGTCGGTCCCGGCCGAGCCCGTCGAGTCGTTCATCGGCCACGGCTTCGGCGCGCTTGCGGTGCGGACGGCCTGAGACAGGGGAGAGGACGTGCCGCCCGGGACGCAGGTCCCGGGCAACACGCCCCGACCGCAAGGGCGTTACGGCTTGCGGCCCACCGCACCGAACATCGCAACCTCCTCGGGTACGACGTCTGCCTCCTCGTCCGGCCGCCACCGGGAGCACGACACCACACCGGGCTCCAGCAGCTCCAGACCGTCGAAGTAGCGCCCGACCGCCTCCGGGGTGCGCTGGGTCAGCTTCGGTGTCCCGTTCTCGTTCCAGAAGGCGACCGCGGCATCCACATCGGGCATCGCCGGACTGGTGATCGTATGGGACAGCACGAGGTGGCTCCCGGAGGGCAACGCGTTCAGCAGGCGCCGCACGAGGGCGTACGACTCCTCGTCGTCCTTGATAAAGATCACCACTCCCAGCAACATCAGCGCGACCGGCCGGGAGAAATCGAGTGTCTTCGCGGCCTGTTCGAGGATCGTGTCGACATCGCGCAGATCGGCGTCGAGATAGTCCGTGGCGCCCTCGGGACTGCTCCTCAGCAGGGCGCGGGCGTGGGTCAGCACCAGCGGGTCGTTGTCCACGTACACGACCCGCGACTCCGGTGCCACCCGCTGGGCCACCTCATGCGTGTTGTCCGCGCTCGGCAGGCCGGTGCCGATGTCGAGGAACTGCCGGATCCCCACCTCACCCGTCAGATACCGTACGGAACGGCCGAGGAAGAGCCGGTCCGCCCGCGCGTAGTCACCTATGCCCGGATGGAGCCGGCGGATCTGGTCGCCCGCCTCGCGGTCGACGGTGTAGTTGTCCTTCCCACCGGTCCAGTAGTTCCAGATCCGGGCTGTGTGCGGCCGGGTGGTGTCGATTCGCTGCATGATCTGCTCGGTGGTCTCTTGGCGGGGTACGTCGGTGCTCACTGATCTCTCTCCCGGGGCCGTCGCTGTGCGTCGCCCCTAATCTATTGCGGCCGAGGTGCTTCGTGTGGCTGAAGTCCCCTGGTGGGTGAGGGTGTTTGGTGTGCTGAGTCGTGTCACGGCAGATCGGGCCGCGCCGTGCCGGGTCAAGGGGGGCACCGAGAACGAGCTCCTGACGATGGACTTCTACGTGTAGATGTTCCGGCCCGGCTACATCCTGGGGCGCGCGATGATTGCCGTCGCCGGCCGGCAGGGCTCCGCCGAACACCTCCTGCGCAGCCCGGAGATCAACCGGGCGGCCGACGAGTAGCGGCTGAGGGACCGTCCTGCGCGGGTGTGTCCCGCAGGTGGTCCCGCAGCCGGTCGACGAAGACCCGTTGGCCCGCGACGAGACGCTCTGCCGCCTCCTCCGGTGTGCACCAGGCGAACCGGTCGATCTCCGGGAACTCCCGCTGCACGCCCGACCCCCGGGGCCACTCCATGGTGAACGTCCCCGGTTCGGCCCGGGCCGGATCGGCATCACCCTCCAGAGCCCACACCACCACCGTCTTGCCTCCGGCCTGGCGGGACTCACCGAGCGGCACCCACTCCCCGTCCGGCGCCGGATGGCCGAACTCCTCCTCGAACTCACGGCGGGCAGCGGCCTCGGGTTCCTCACCGGGCCCGTACTCACCCTTGGGGACGGACCACGAGGCAGCCTCGCGGCCCGCCCAGAAGGGGCCGCCCATGTGCCCGAGGAACACCTCGAACCCGGCGCCCCCGTCCGCCGACCGGAACAGGAGAAGACCCGCACTGCGCTTCTGAGATGACATGCCGTCAAGTCCAACACCGTTGCGTTTGAGCCGCGAGTCGCAGGTCAAGCCCTGGTGAATGACGCAACGGGACGTCCTGATAGATCAGCTTGTGTCGAGCAAGAAGATCATCGGGAGTCCCGTTGCAGGAGAAGTCTACGAACGCGGTCCATGCACTGCCGCCGATCACGACCACGGGGCCGTGCGGGGCGGTCTTGCTGTCGCGGACGGGGACGACGGCAGCGAAGCCGTCGGCCACTTCGAGACACTCGCCGCCGTCCGAGTTGCTGTCGCTGGACTTGCGCCACTGCAGTGCGGTCATCTCAGGGGCGAGGGTGGTGCGCATCGCGCGAGGCCCTCCATCGCCGAGCGGATCAACGCCGCGGAATCCCGCGGCGGGAGGGCCAGTGCCTGGCAGCCCAGCGGGTGGGTGTCCAAGTACTCGGGCAGTAGCGCGGAGAATTGGTCCCACAGGGGTTCGAGCAGGCATGATGGCAGGACAGGCACGAGCCCTCCGGTGATCGCTGAGCGTAGAGAACTCCATGATCACCGCGGCTCGTGCCTGCTCTTCATCCGGGGCACCTTCCGACCGCCGGTGCGCGCCTACTGCCGGACGCTCTTAAAGATCAAGCTCAGCTTAGAAGATGAGCTTCCAGCTGTCGATGTAGCCCGTGTCGCCGCGGTACATGTCCTGGACCTGGAGCCTCCAGGTGCCGTTGGCGACCTGGCTGGAGGCGTCCACCGTGTAGGTTTCGATCACGTTGTCGGCCGAGTCGGACAAGTTGCTCTTCTTCAGCGGGTACAGCGTGCCGTCGGGGGCGACCAGATCGATGACCAGGTCACCGCGCCAGGTGTGCTTGATGTCCACGCCCACCTTGAGGTCGCTCGGCGCCTGGCCCGAGAGCCCGGTGACGTCGATGTCCGAGAAGACCGCGGGGCCCGCGTCCGGGATCGGCACGTTGGTGGTGTTCTCGACGATGCCCCTGGCGACCTTCCAGGTGAAGGTCGCCGTGGTGGTGGAGTTCTTGGAGCTTCTGACGGTGACGGTGACGTTGCTGGTGCCCGGCGTGGTGGGGGTGCCGGTGATGAGGCCGGTGACGGGGTGGAGCGTCAGGCCGTCGGGGAGGCCCTCGGCGAAGTAGACGGGGGTACCGGGGTTGAAGCTGGTGGCCTGGATCTGGAGGCTGGCGGGGGTGTCGACCGCGCTGGTCTGGGCGCCGGGGTTGGTCAGCAGGATGCCGTCGACGATGCGGGGGCCGACGTTGATGGCGGCCCAGGCGTTGGCGGCGTTGATGTAGGTGTCGCTGCCCAGCCCGTACAGGTCGGCGGCGGCCTGGAGGGTGGCGGTGCGGGCGCCGGCGTAGTCGGTGGACGAGGTCATGTAGGTGGTGAGGGCCTTGTACCAGATCTTGGCGGCGGCGTCCCGGCCGATCGCGGTGACCGGCAGGCCGTCGGAGGTCGGGGAGTCGTAGTCCACGCCGTTGACGGTCTTGGCGCCGCTGCCCTCGGAGGCCAGGTAGAACCAGTGGTTGGCCGGGCCGGAGGAGTAGTGGACGTCGATGGAGCCGAGGCCGGAGTACCAGGCGTCGGCGGACTTGCCGTCCTGGGAGGGCTTGTCCATGTAGCGCAGCGGGGTGCCGTTGCCGCGGATGTCGATCTTCTCGCCGACGAGGTAGTCGCCGGGGTCGTCGGCGTTGTCGGCGTGGAACTCGACGGCGGCGGCAAAGATGTCGGAGGTGGCCTCGTTGAGGCCGCCGGACTCGCCGCGGTAGATCAGGCCCGCGGTGTTGGAGGTGACGCCGTGGGTCATCTCGTGGGCGCCGACATCGATGGAGGTGAGCGGCTTGGTGTTGCCCGTGCCGTCGCCGTAGGTCATGCAGAAGCAGGCGTCGGACCAGAACGCGTTGACGTAGGCGTTGCCGTAGTGGACGCGTGAGTAGGCGCCGACGCCGTCGTTCTTGATGCCGTTGCGGCCGTGGACATCCTTGTAGTAGTCCCAGGTGAGCTGGGCGCCGTAGGCGGCGTCCACGCCGGCGGTCTGCCGGTTGCTGGTGGCGCCGTCGCCCCAGGTGTCGTCCGGGTCGGTGAACAGCGTGCCGGTGCCGGAGCTGCCGCCGTTGAGGTCGTAGGTCTTGTGGCCGCCGCGGGTGCCGTCGGTCATCGAGTAGCTGCCGTCGGCCGACGTGGTGCCGATGGTGACCTGGCCGGAGTACATGCTGTCGCCGACGCCGGTCTCGATGCCCTGGTACTCGAACAGCTTTTTGCCGGTCTTCGCGTCGGTGATGACGTGCAGCTCGGAGGGGGTGCCGTCGGCCTGGGTGCCGCCGACCACCGTCTCCCAGGCCAGGGTCGGGGTGCCGGACGCGGCCCAGACGACCTTGCGGGCGGTGCCGGCCGTCGCCTTCGCGACCTTCTTGGCCTTGGCGCGGCCCAGCGCGAAGGTCTTCGCGGAGCCGGCGCTCTTGGCGGGGGTGGTGGAGGCGACGGTGATGGTCGCGTTGGTGGCCTTGGTGACGCCCTTGGCGGAGCCGTTCGCGGCGGTGTGGACGACCAAGTCGCCGCCGAGCACCGGCAGCCCGGCGAAGGTCCGCTCGTAGCGGGTGTGCAGGCTGCCGTCCGCGTCCTTCAGGACGGACTTGACGATCAGCGCCTCCTGCGACTCCAGGTGCAGCGACCTGGCGGTCACCGCCCGGGACGCGTTCGCCGAGGCCAGCAACTCGGCGCGCTGCGACGGCGACAACTGCACCGGCAGTGCGTCGGCGCGGGCCTGGGCCTTGGCCGGGGCCTGGCTCGTGGTGCCGGCGGTGGCGACACCGGACGGCAGCACAGCCGCGATCATCGCGGCGCCGGCTATCAACGCGCTCGCGGCGACGGCCTTACGGGGGGATCGAGTCACACGGAACTCCTTCTGCAGCGGCCGGGTGTGTACGGCCGGAGTCAGCCGGGCAGACGGGGTGTTGCCGCCCGGTAGAGCTGGAGGTGCGAGTGGGTCGGACGGTGTCCGACGTGATCGCCGCATCGTGTGGTGCGCGTGCGTTTGTAGGGGTGTTCTGCGGCGACTGGACGGAAGCGTGCCAGCTTTGACGGGGGCCCGTCATGTACGCATCGCCAACTTGGCCGAATTCCGTCGTTGATCGATCTGTGGCGTTCGTTGGACTACCCGGCAGTAGGCGTCACTTGAGCCTTTTGGTGGTCGGGCGTCCGTCCCAGCGGTAGAGCGGGGTGGCGCGGCGGATGACCATACGGAGCGTGACGATCGTGGCGGACAGGTAGAGGTAGAGGTCGACGACCTGGCTGCGCTTCTCGGTGCAGCGTCGGAGTTTGCCGAAGTCGTTCATCCACGCGTGACTGCGCCCGGCGGCCCTGGGAGGCGCGGCGGTGCTGCGGGGGGCGCTGCTCGCGGCGCGGGACGCGGCCCAGGCGGACCTCTTCGCGCCGGGCGTGTGATGCGGCTCGGGGTGAGTGCTATCGGTGGGCCGGTTCCTCGCGGTTGAGCAGCAGCAGACCCGCGGGCAGGAGCACTCCCAAGCCCAGTGCAACCAGCAGACCCACTGCCGAGCCGGCGTCCGGCCCCGTCAAATGGCTCGCGTGGAAAGCGAGATGGCTCACCGAGAAGGTCAGCGACGCCAGCAGCGCCACCGATGCGATCCGTCTGTCACCTGTACGCAGCGCCGCCGCCAGGCCCACCGCGAGCGCCAGGTTCAGTCCCTGCTTGCCCCGGTCCACTGGGAGCGCCCGGCGGCTCGCCGCCGCAGGGAGCCTTGGTGATGCAGCCGTCCATGGACAACTCGTCCAGTTCAAGGCCGATCATTCGGCCGTACGCCTGCAATGCCAGGGCGTGCAGCTGCTCGGTTGTCCCCAGCCGGGACCAGTACGTGACTCGGCGTCGGATGGCGCGATCCGAGCACCCAGGGCCGGCGACACGCTTGTAGCCGGAGCCGTGCACGAGGGCGGCGATCACGTGGTCGAACACGACGCGGTCCGCGATGCGCGGGTTGTGGCAGCCCAGCGGGTGGCTGTCCACGTGCTCGGACAGCAGCGCCGCCTCGACCGTGCGCGTGATGACAGACTTCTCCTGCAACGGGACTCCCGATGATCTTCTTGCTCGACACAAGCTGATCTATCAGGACGTCCCGGTGCGTCATTCACCAGGGCTTGACCTGCGACTCAAGGCTCAAACGCAACGGTGTTGCCGTCAAGTCTTCCCAGTGATCACGTGCGTCATCGACTCGCCGCACCCTGTTTCCCCTGAGGTTCCCGAGGCCCCCTGGTGCGTGGCGTTATGCGCGGCCATGCTGTCCGACGACAGCGCTTACTGCCCGCGCAACCATCGCCATTCCAGGAGGATTTGTGGGCCCTGGCATAGTCGGCAAAGCAACGCGTCCGCTCGTGCTCCTCGCGACGGTGTCCGCGATGACGGTGGGAGCCATCGCCCCTGCCGTCGCCGATTCGACCCCCGACCCCCGTCCCCGTAACTCCGCCGAAGTCCTCAGACCCGTCGCCCCGCCGTCGGCGAGCCATGCGGCAGGCGACTCCCGATCCGTCGTGGACGGCGACGGCATCGAGACCGCCCGCACCTCGCGCCCGATCGCCCCCGGAGTCCGCCTCAGCTCGTACGACCGGCTCGAATCCGACAAGTGGCTGCGGGTCGACTCCCTCTCCGTCGACCTCGACGGCAGTGGCGTGCAGGCCGACTACCTCTCCACCGGCAAGGTCTCCGGCCGGCGCACGGTCTCGCAACTCGCCGCCGGGCACGACGCGGGCCCCGGCCGCCGGACCGTCGCCGCGATCAACGCCGACTTCTTCGACATCAACCAGACGGGTGCGCCCGAAGGCGTCGGAATCAAGGACGGCGTGCCCGTCCAGTCACCCGCCCCCGGAGTCAACCGGGCGGTCGGCATCGGCCCGGGCAGCGCGGGCCGCATCCTGAACCTGTACTTCGAGGGCACACTCACCCTGCCCTCCGGGCAGCGGCCGCTCGCCGCGTACAATGCCGCCAATGTGCCGAGCGGGGGAGTGGGCGCCTACACCCCGGCCTGGGGGATCGCCGACCGTGCACTCACTGTCGACAAGGCGACTCCCGTCGCCGAAGCGGTCGTACGCGACGGCAAGGTCGTCTCCGTGTCGGACACCCCCGGCTCCGGCGCAGTTCCCGACGACACCACGGTCCTCGTCGGACGCGAGGCCGGAGCCGCCGCACTCACGTCGCTCCAGCCGGGCGACCCCGTGTCGCTGACCTACCGGGCACGCACCGACAGCGGAGACGTACCCCGCACCGCCGTCGGCGGCCGGGAACTCCTCGTCGTCGACGGCGTCGCACAGAACCACGACGGAGAGGGCAACAACACCGCCGCCCCGCGCACCGCCGTCGGCTTCTCCCGGGACGGCAGCACGATGCAGATCCTCACCATCGACGGCCGGCAGGCCGACAGCGGCGGTGTCACACTCACCGAACTCGGCCGGATGATGCGGCGGGCAGGCTCGTACAGCGCACTCAACCTGGACGGCGGCGGCTCCTCGACCCTCGTCGCCCGCGTGCCCGGCAGCGACGCCCTGCAGGTGGAGAACAGCCCGTCCGACGGCACCGAGCGCACCGTCCCCAACGGCCTCGCCCTCACCGCCCCCGACGGCAGCGGCCGCCTCAAGGGCTTCTGGGTCGAGACCCGCACCCCGGCCGGTACAGCACCGGGCGTCGACCCCGTCAAGGGCGGCCACCCCGAGCGGGTCTTCCCCGGACTCACCCGCCGCCTCAGCGCGATCGGATACGACGAGACGTACGGCCCGGCCACCGGCATCCCGCACTGGCACACCGCCCGCAACAACGTCGGTACGGTCGACGGCAACGGGCTCTTCACCGCACGCCACAGCGGCACCACGGAGGCGCGCGCCGAACTGGGATCCGCCCGCGGCAGCACCGCACTGACCGTCCTCGACAGGCTGGCCCGGATCGAGCCGACCACACAGCGGGTGGGTCTCGCGAACGCCGAAGCCACCGGTACCTTCGGCATCGTCGGACTCGACGCGCACGGCACCAGCGCCCCCGTCGAACCCCGCGACGTCACCCTCGACTACGACCACGCGCTCTTCGACATCCGCGACGACGGCAAGGGCAATTTCACCGTCACCTCACGCACGGGCAGCGGCGCCGGACAGATCAAGGCGACCGTCGCGGGCACCACCACCGTCCTCGCCGTCAGCGTCGGCCTCACCGAGCAGGCGGTCTCCGACTTCGACGACGCCGGGTCCTGGAAGTTCAGCCAGGCCCGGGCGAGCGGATCCCTCTCCGCCACCCCCGACGGCCACACCGGCACCGGACTCGGACTCACGTACGACTTCACCCAGTCGACCGCGACGCGCGCCGCGTACGCCGCCCCGCCCCGGCCGGTCACCGTGCCCGGACAGCCACAGTCGTTCAAGCTCTGGATCAAGGGCGACGGCAAGGGCGCCTGGCCGACGCTGCACCTCAAGGACGCTGCGGGCTCCGACCAGTTGCTCCGCGGACCGTACGTCACCTGGACCGGCTGGCGGCAGGTCACCTTCGCCGTGCCGGCGGGCGTGGCCATGCCGCTCAGCGTGTACCGCTTCTACCTCGCCGAGACGGCGGCCGCCCAGCAGTACACCGGTGGGATCGTCATCGACGACCTCACCGCCCAGGTGCCGCCCACCGTCGACCTGCCCGAACAGGCCGTGACCACTGACCCGTTGATCGATCCGGCCGCGGTCACCGAAGCCCGGGACTGGCAGTTCGCGGTGATGTCGGACGCCCAGTTCGTCGCCCGCGACCCCGGCAGCGCCATCGTCACCCAGGCGCGGCGCACCCTGCGCGAGATCAAAGCGGCACGGCCCGACTTCCTGGTCATCAACGGCGACCTCGTCGACGAGGGATCACCCGCGGACCTCGCCTTCGCGCGCCAGATCCTGACCGAGGAACTCGGCGACTCCCTGCCCTGGTACTACGTGCCCGGCAACCACGAAGTGATGGGCGGGAAGATCGACAACTTCATCACCCAATTCGGTCCCGCCCAGCGGACGTTCGACCACAAGGGCACCCGGATCATCACGCTCGACACCTCCAGCCTCACCCTGCGCGGCGGAGGCTTCGCCCAGATCAAGGAGGTGCGCGCCCAGCTCGACGCGGCGGCGAAGGACCCTGACGTCGACTCGGTGATGATGATCGAGCACGTTCCGCCGCGCGATCCGACCGTTCAGAAGGGCAGCCAGCTCGGGGACCGCAAGGAGGCGGCCCTGGTCGAACAGTGGCTCGCCGACTTCCGCCGTACGTCGGGCAAGGGCGCCGCATTCATCGGCAGCCATGTCGGGGTCTTCCACGCCTCGCACGTCGACGGCGTGCCGTATCTGATCAACGGCAACTCCGGGAAGGCACCGGCCGGACCGGCGGACGAGGGAGGCTTCACCGGCTGGTCCCTCGTCGGCGCGGACCACGTCTCGCCCGGCGAACAGGCTGCCGCGCGGGAGAAGCCGTGGAAGGGCGCGCCCGACTGGGTCTCGGTGCAGACCCGGGCGCATGTCGACACGCTGACACTGGACGCCCCGTCCGTGCTCGGCGCGGGAGACACAGCGAAGATCACGGCGACCGTCACCCAGGGCGCCCGCAGCGTCCCGGTCGCGGTCCCGCTGGCCGCCGACTGGACCGGGTCACCGAACGTCCACATCGGCGACCGGGACAGTGCCCGGCACCGGCACACGGTGGTCTTCGACCCGTCCACCGGCACCCTCACGGCGCTTCGGCCGGGCACGATCACGCTCGCGGTGACGGTCAACGGCACGACGCAGCTGACCCGGATCCGGATCGCCGCGGCGGGCACCGCCTCGGCAGCCTGACGGAACACGCGCACCACACGGCGGTCCCGCGCCCGGTTCCACGAACCGGGCGCGGGACCCCGTACTTCCGGTCACTGACAGCCTCCCCCGCGGTAGGGAGCCCACTCCCTGTCGCGGGGGAGGCCGTTACAGCTTGCGGTAGCCGTACGCCTCCGTCGCCGCGGCCTCCACCGCGGCAAGATCACCGCCCGCCGACGCCGTGACCAGTGCGGCGACCGCGCCCTCCAGGAACGGCGCGTCCACCAGCCGTGCCCCGTCCGGCAGTTCGTCTCCCTCGGCCAGCATTGCTTTGACTGTGAGCACCGCACTGCCCAGGTCGACCAGCACCGCGATGCCCACGCCGCCGTCGACCTTCCGGGCCGCCTCGGCGATGAGCTCCGCACTGGTTCCGAGCGCACCCGACGGCGTACCGCCGGCCGCGGCCACGGGCGCCGTCGCACCACCGGCTGCCAGCCCCTTGGCCAGCTCGGCCACCGCCTCGGCCACCGGCCCGCTGTGCGACACCAGCACGATCCCTACCTGCTTCTCCTCGCTCACGAGCCGCCTCCACTGCGCTCGTACGACTCCGCCAGCGTGGCGATCAGCAGTGCGGACGACGTCGCACCCGGATCCTGATGCCCGATGCTGCGCTCACCCAGATAGCTGGCCCGGCCCTTGCGCGCCTGCATCGGCACGGTCGCGGTCGCACCCGCATCGGCCGCGTCCCGGGCAGCGGCGTACGACGTGCCGAGCGCTTCCACGCCCGGCAGCAGCGCGTCGAGCATCGTCTTGTCCCCGGCCTGCGCACCGCCCAGCTGCCCCACGGCGGCGACACCCTCGGTGAACGCCTCGGCCAGCTGTTGATCCGTCACGGTGGGCGCATAGCCCAGCACCTTTCCCGTACGCCGCAGGAGTGTCCCGTACAACGGCCCCGACGCCCCGCCGACCGTCGAGATCAACTGCCGCCCCGCAAGCGTCAGTACGGCCCCAGGCGTCTGCGGGTCCTCCTTCTCCAGTACCGCGGTCACCGCGGCGAATCCGCGCCGCATATTGCTGCCGTGATCGGCGTCCCCGATCGCCGAGTCGAGTTCTGTGAGGCGGTCCGCCTCACGGTCCAAAGCGGCCGCGGCTGTGGCCATCCACCGGCGGAAGAAGTCGGCGTCGAGCACATGGATCTCCTTGTCCCTGGAACAACGTCATGGGCGTACGGGCTCTGTTCAACGGCCCCAGCGGAGCGCGGGCGTCTCGACCGGCGCGTCCCAGAGCCGCAGCAGCTCCTCGTCCACCTGGCAGAGCGTCACCGAACAGCCCGCCATGTCGAGCGAGGTCACATAGTTCCCCACGAGCGTACGAGCCACGACGACATGCCGCTCGGACAGCACCCGCTGCACCTCGGCATTGAACCCGTACAGCTCCAGCAGCGGCGTCGCCCCCATCCCGTTGACCAGCAGGAGCACCGGATTGTCCGGCCGCAGATCCTCCAGAATCGCGTCCACCGCGAAGTCCGCGATCTCCCCCGACGTCATCATCGGACGCCGCTCCCGCCCCGGCTCGCCGTGGATGCCGATACCCAGTTCGAGCTCGCCCGGCGACAGATCGAAAGTGGGAGAGCCCTTGGCCGGGGTGGTGACGGAGCTCAGCGCCACCCCGAAACTCCGCGACGCCTCGTTCACCTGCCGGCCGATGGCCGCCACCCGCTCCAGCGGTGCACCCTCCTCGGCCGCCGCCCCGGCGATCTTCTCGACGAACAACGTCGCCCCCGTGCCCCGCCGCCCCGCCGTGAACAGACTGTCCGTCACCGCCACGTCGTCGTTGACGAGCACCTTGGCGATCTGCACGCCCTCGTCCTCGGCGAGCTCGGCGGCCATCTCGAAGTTCAGCACGTCGCCGGTGTAGTTCTTGACGACGAACAGCACCCCCGCACCACTGTCGACAGCGGCGGCGGCGCGCACCATCTGGTCCGGAACGGGCGACGTGAACACTTCCCCGGGACAGGCTGCGGACAGCATGCCGGGCCCGACGAACCCGGCATGCAACGGCTCGTGACCGGATCCGCCCCCGGAGACGAGCCCCACCTTTCCGGCGACGGGCGCGTCACGCCGTACGACGACACGGTTGTCCACATCCACAGTCAGCTCGGGATGGGCGGCGGCGATGCCGCGCAGGGCGTCCGCGACGACGGTCTCGGGGACGTTGATCAGCATCCTCATACGTGTCTCCTGGCGACGCTGGCAGATGTGGCTCTGTCCGGTGTCTTTCCTGGTCAGAGTGCGTGTCGTGAGTTGTAGATCTGGGCGGTTGTCGGCCTTCGGCAGCGGTGGGTGGCGGTACTGATGCTGACCCAATGCTGACTTTCATGACGGAGTGTCAGGTGGCTGGCCGGGTTCGACCGGTTTGCAGGTGCAGACACAGCGCCCTCAGTAGTATCGGCGGTTTGGGCCGACGATCACAGACCGCGGCGATCGGTGCGTCCCGTCGGCTATGCCACTGGCGGGATTGGTGGCGGCAGGGCGCTGCACCTCGAGGCCCGATTACAGGGCGCGGTGAGGCGCACGTCCGAGCCAGCCGAGTCGGCCGGCTGCCGGTATTGCGGGAGCGATGGCGAGCCGTGGTGACTGGCTCATCCATCTGCGCCCCTGGCGGTGGCGCGACAGGCTGTGATGGTGCACAGCACGGGCGAGGCCACCACCCCGTCGGTGGAGCTGTCGGCAACGGGCAGTTCCTCGGCCCGACCGGAGGTGGTGCTGCTGGGCGGCGGCCTCCTCGTACTCGCCGTCGGCCTGGACATCTACCAGAGATGGGCCCCCACCGTCCTGCTTGCCCTGTGGTGGCTGCTGGCCCAGCTGCGCCGACACCGCCCCGGTCACATGACCGTGGGCGGAACGCACCCGGCCGCACCGTGTCGACTGAGGCTGACCGACGACAGTTTCCTTGTGGCCATGGAGCGGAGCCGGCTCATTCCGGGGGTGGCAGCAGCGTCCCCAGCGGTCCGAGGTCGAGGTTGAGGTCGTCCATGGTCAGTCCGTGCTGGACGCAGAGGTCGTTCATACGATCGTGCAGGACCAGCAGTGTCGCCCCCAGCCGTTCCTCCTGCTCCTCGGTGAGATCTCCTTGGTCGACCCGGTGCAGTGCCTGCCGCTCCATGAGCTGACGCAGCAGCTCGACCAGGGTGAGGACGAGTTTGACGAGGTCTCGTTCCACGTTGTCGGGGTCAGTGCTGATCCGGTGAGGCCGGGGCCGGCCGGTCCCGCCGGGCGCGGGAAGGTCGCGCGGAGCGGCCGGCAGCAGCCGGAAAGCGCGGGTCGCGGCGTCCGCGACCTCCTCGAGCCGACGCCCGGCGTCCTGGGGCTCCTCACTCGCCATTGTCGCTCCCGGGCGGCGATGTACGAATGGACATGATGAGGGCGCGGAGCGAAATGCGTACGAGATCGATGTCGGCGATGGACAGCACCACATCACCGGTGAGGACCACACCGCCGCTGAGCAGCCGGTCCAGCAGGTCGACCAGGGCGACCTGGCGGCTCGCCAGAGGCTCCACCTCTGAAGAGCGACGGGGCGTGGTCATGAACATGCGCCTTCCGCCGCGTCACCGGGTGCGGCCGGTGGCATCGCGAAGGAGTACGGAGCCCAGGGGCCGGTGATCTGGACCCGCACCCCGGGAATTCCGTCGGCGGCGCTACTCACCTCGGTGCGGAACTCCTCGGCATGGTCAAGGGGCACGAGATATGCGTCGTTGACGACGTTCTCGCCCGGATCGGTGGCCAGCTCGCCCTGCTGCACCCGGTGCCTGGCGCGGTCGACAGCATACTTGTGTCCTGCGGCCTCGACCCGTTCCGCCGCCCTCTGCGCCGCTCGGTAGACGTCGTCGCGCACACTCTGCTGTGCCTTGCGGGTACGGAGATAGGCGCGTCCCGGAGTGAGGTCGTTCGCGGCTGCCGATCTGGGACCGGGCGCGACGGGTTGGGCAGATGGCTCCACGTAGATCTTGACCCCCCATTCGACATGCGCGGTAAGGCAGGAGAGGCGGTCCGCGAAGGCATGCCACTCGGCGTCCAGGACGCTCCGGGCTCGCTCGTCGTCGAGGTACACGGTCGCGAGCCGCAGCGGGAGGACCGTAGTGCGGGCGGACAGCGCCTCGATCACCCCGTGATGGGCGCGGGCGACCGCCTCCAGCCACGCCAGATCTTCGAGATGGGCCTTGAGAGCGTCCTCCTGAAAATCCTGTGAGGACACCCCGCTCACTGCGAGCACCAGCTCGTCACCGCGTGTACCTCCCACGAGATGGACCGGCGCACCGGCCACACCGGTGAGCGCGGCCGCGGCCTCCTCCAGCCCGCCAGTGTTACGGGCGACCGCATAGGCATAGGTGACGCGCTCAGTCATCGCGCGCCTTCTTTCCGCGGCGGCTGGTCCTGGGTTCCTGCTTGCCTTCCGGGAGGGCCTCGCCCCTGAGTGCCGCATCGACCCCGGGGACCTCCTGGCTCTCGGGAAGGCCCCCGCTTCGCCGCAGCGCGTCGATCTCGGCCCGGAGACGCTTGTTCTCCTCGGCGAGGGACCGCTCCCCATGGGCACGGGACGAGAGCGCGGGATCGTGCTCCCACCAGTCGATGCCCATTTCCTTCGCCTTGTCGACGGAGGCGACCAACAGTCGGAGTTTGATGGTCAACAGCTCGATGTCGAGCAGATTGATCTGGATGTCGCCCGCGATGACGATGCCCTTGTCCAGCACACGCTCAAGGATGTCGGCGAGGTTCGCGGACGACCCCTGAGCGTACGGCGGCGCTGCCCTGGAGGGGTATGAGCCGAGCCGGTTGGCCATGGGGTCCGTCACGGCCCTGGCCTCGAACTTCCTTGCCAGTACGCCCTGATCTCCTCCAGCCGGTCGAGCAGCTCGTCCTCTCTCCGGTCGAACGTCTCCTCGTCGATGCGCCCGGCGAGGAGATCCGCTTCGAGCGCGGCGAGATCCTGCTGCACGGGTGTGGGGTCGTAGTACTCGTTCTCGGCTGCTTCAAGGACGCGGTCCACCACCCAGCCGACACCGCGAACAGGTGCCAGCGGGAGGGTCACGATCTGAGTGAACAGGCCCATCGGATGTCCTTCAGACAAAGCTGTACGGGGGCAGGGGGCCGTGGAGCCGGAATTGGAACTCGTCCCCCATCTGGTTGGCGAGGCTCAACTCCGTGGTGAGGAAGAGTTCGTCCTGGTCCTCGGCTACCAGGAACGAGGCGCTGAGGAAATCGCTGCCGGTCGGCTGCGAGGTCTCCTGATCCCGGGCAAACGGACGTAGCGCTTCGACCACGCCTGTGGCCAGCGCGTCCTGGCGCGCCTGTACTTCCCTTGCGACCAGCTCGCCCAGCACGAGCGGGGTGTCGGGGCCGGCGGCGCCGCTGCGGATTTCGTCGTTGAGCTCCCGGGCCTCGGTCGAGTCTTTGAGGATCTGGCGTAGGAGGGCTTCCTCGTCCTGCGACACCTTCAGGTGGTATTCGGTGCAACCTTCCAGCGCCTGAAGCCTGTCCACGTACTCGGTGGCGCGCGCCTCCAGTGCGGCCCGCACAGTTTCGTCGTCCTCTGCTGTGAGGCCGAATCTCAAGGGCAGAACGGAACCGTCCGCCATGAGACGGTTCTGGACCTCCTGATGTGCGGTGAGGTCGCGGCGCTTGGGGCGCAGGTCGTCCGGCGCATCACTGACCACTGCGCGCAGTGACCCCTCGGTGACCGTGCGCAGCTTCGAGGGCGGTTCTCCGATCCCGGTAACACCGTCGAGGCGGAGCGGATGCTTTTCGCCGGCGATGGAGTAGACGTATACCGCCATGGCTCACTCCCCCTCGCGTTCCCTCGTGCGTCGCGTGGGCCTCCGCGTCGGCCGTCGTCGCCTCTCCACGGGTTCCTTGCGCTTCTCCTTCTCTTCGGTCTCCTCGTCCTCCTCCGCGTCCTCGTCACCGCTTCCCAGTCCACCCTTGAGGGTGTCGGTCACGGCTTCCACAGCGCCGGTGAGGGCTCCCTTGGACTTGCCACGAGCGCCGCTCTCGAGTGTGTTCCCGACTATGTCCGTCAGCTGCGCGGGCTGCTTGCTCCCCGACTCGAGGTCGAGGCGGTTGCAGGCTTCGGCGAAGCGCAAGTACGTATCGACGCTGGCCACGACGATGCGGGCATCGATCTTCAGAATCTCGATCCCGACCAGTGACACACGGACGAAGACGTCGATAACGAGCCCGCGGTCAAGAATGAGTTCCAGGACGTCGTAGAGGCTGCTGCCACCGCCGCCTCTCGATACGCTGCCACCGCTTTGCGGCACCACCGTCATGGTGCCTCCCTTCACCGGCCGGCCTGTGTTTCTCAGCCCCGTCGGTCGATTTGTCCACGGGTGTAACGACGTTTTCGTTCGTAGGCCACCAGATCGCCTTCCTTGTCCAGTGTTACGCGGTAGGTGGCCATCACGCTGGTGGTCTCAGGGATGCGCTCCAGCTCCAGCACCTCCACATCGGCCTCCCATCCGTCTTCTGTCGGCTTCAGGGCCGACACCGATTCAGGAGGGCGTCCGAGCAGCTCTTGCAGCTGTTCTGCTGCGGCGCGCATGGCTGATGCCGGTTTGGTCCTGGACCGCCGCTTGGCGGGTTCTGCTGCGGTCATGGTCGGTCTCCGATGCGGAGGGGGCGCCACTCCACGCGCGCACCTACAATTTCATCATATATGGGGGATAGTTGACATTTGGTGCGGGCGGTATCACCGCGACCCGCCGGGTCCCGCTCTCCTTCTCAATGGTCTTTGCCGGAGGGATCAGTTCATGAACGACACGACCAAGATCGCACTCGCCGCCGCGGTCGCGGGTGGATACGTGCTCGGACGCGCGAAGAAGGGACGGCTCGCCTTCGCTATGGCGACTTACATCGCCGGGCGGCGCTTCGGGCTCGATCCGCAGCAACTGGCCACAGAAGGCCTGCGCAGGCTCAAGGACGTTCCGCAAGTCGCCGAGCTGAATGAACAGGTGCGGGGCGAACTGCTGGACGCGGGACGTCAGGCACTCGCCTCAACGGTGGACCGACGTCTTGCGGATCTGGCGGGCTCGCTCCACGATCGCAGGCTTCGCCTCGGTGGTGCGAAGGGTGAGGAAGAGCCCGAGGAGGAAGAGCTGCGGGGCGAGGAAGAGGAAGAGGAGGAAGAGCCCGAGGAGGAGGAAGAGCCCGAGGAGGAGGAAGAGCCCGAGGAGGAGGAAGAGCCCGAGGAGGAGGAAGAGCCCGAGGAGGAGGAAGAGCTGCGGGGCGAGGAAGAGGAAGAGCCGGAAGAGGAAGCACCGCGGCGCCGCCGCCGAGCGCCTGCCAAGAAGGCCGCCCCTCGGCCTGCACCCCGGAAGAGGGCTGCCGAGAGGCCCGAGAGGAAGCCCGCCAGGAAGGCTGCCCCACCTGCGAAGAAGGCCCCTGCGAAGAAGGCGCCTGCGAAGAAGGCGCCCGCGAAGAAGGCCCCTGCGAAGAAGGCGCCCGCGAAGAAGGCCCCTGCGAAGAAGGCGCCCGCGAAGAAGGCGCCCGCGAAGAAGGCGCCCGCGAGGGAGGCGCCCGCGAAGAAGGCCCCTGCGAAGAAGGCGCCCGCCAGGAAGGCTACGGCGAAGAAGGCTGCCGCCAAGAAGACGACCGCACGGCGGAGGTAGAGCGATGGCCAGGACAGATCGTGACTCCGGCGGCGGGGAAGCCTCGGGTATGGAACTCCTTCGCGACGAGTTGGTCGACTACCTCGGTGCTGAGGTCGAGCAGCTTGCGGGCAAAGCCGGCGACAAACTCGCCGATCTCACTGACCAGTTGTTCGACGTCGCCGCGAACGGGGGCGGGCTCTCCAACGTGCTCTCCGGCGGCGGGATCATGAAGGCCGGCGGCGGGATCATGAAGGCTCTTGTGGGCTCAAAGGCCAAGGGGCTGAAGGACACCGTGATGGGAAAGGTGGGGGACGTCGTGGGTAAGGGAGGTGGCGGAGGCAAGTCCGGGGGTGGCAAATCCATGAACATCCTCGAAGTTCTCGACGTAGGCATACCGCTCCGGACTGCGTATGACTACTGGACTCAGTACGAGAAGTTCAGCACGTTCACCAAAGGCGTCCGCAGTGTGTCGAGGCACGACGAGGGTGACAGCGACTGGAAGCTCAAGGTCGGTCCCTCGACGCGTGGTTGGAAGGCCACAGTCCAGGAACAGGTGCCGGACGAGCGCATCATCTGGACATCCGAGGGTGCCAAAGGAACGACTCGCGGCTGCGTCAGCTTTCATGAACTGGCTCCCGCTCTGACGCGAATTGTGCTCGTAGTCGAGTACTACCCCTCTGGCCTCTTCGAGAAGACCGGCAACCTCTGGCGGGCCCAAGGGCGGCGCCTCCGCCTGGACTTCAAGCATTTTGCGCGCTACGTCACCTTCGCAGACGGAGAGGTCGAGGGATGGCGCGGAGAAATCCGCGACGGTGAAGTGGTCCGCACCCATGAAGAGGCACTGGAGGACGAAGACGAATACGAGGAGGAGGCCGAGGGGGACGAGGAGGAGGCCGAGGGGGACGAGGAGGAAGACGAGGAGGAAGACGAGGAGGAAGCCGAGGGAGACGAGGAGGGAGACGAGGAGGAGTGACGCTTTCGTCGCCCCCATGTGTGGTAGCCGCAGAGATGGTCCCGAAAGCATCCGCAGCAGACGCACCTGCTGGTCCTCCCCGCTATCTTTTGGCGATTCGCGGTGACGTACTCGACTTTCGACGTTCTGACAGGTCTGGGGTCTCACGCGGCGGCGTTGGTGCTGGCGGCGGCCCATGCCTGTTGGACGGTGCGGATTTCCTGCT
>NZ_JBSFYR010000073.1:0-39599 GCF_053599875.1 Streptomyces sp. NPDC005151
AGCCGGGTGCGGTGAAAGCCGCCCGCCCGGTTCGGGAAGGGACCGTCGGAAAAGGACCTCAGCCGGAGGCACCTCGTCGGCGGTCTACTTCACTCCGTGGGAGCCCGGGGGTGAGATTCCCCCGGGCGACCCGACTACTAGTACTACAGCCGCACTTCTGCGTTCCCGCAGGCCAGCGGCATCGTTGAAAATGCTCAAAGCTGACGTGTCATCAGCTTTGAGACTCTTTCGCGCCGCGCTCACCAGGCAGAATCCTGGCCTGCCGGCTCAAAGCGGGCATGCCGTTGGGCGGCGACCCGCGCGAAGTGCGGCTGTAGTACTAGAAGCTCCCTCGATCGAGCCACAGACAGGGCAGATCTACGCGGTGGGGCGCTCAGCGAGCGGGCTCCGGTCGGGGGAGGCCGCTTGGTCGGCCAGCAGGGTGGCGAAGGAGGTCACGGTGGGGAACTCCCAGAGGGCGTTGGGGTCGAGCTCGCAGCCGATGCGGTCCTCGGCCTCGGCGAGCAGGGTGATGGCCCGGACCGAGTCCAGGCCGTAGGCGGACATGGACTCGTCCGGGTCGATCGAACCGACCGGAAGCCTCAGTTCCTCGGCCAGGTAGGCGCAGAGCCATTCCCGGAGTTCGGTCTGGAGGTCGTCCGTCTCGGAGGCGCGCATGGGACTCCTTCGATGCGAAAGGGACTGAGCGAAAGGGACTAACGCGGGTCTTGGTGGAGGGAGACCAGACCGCCCTGGCGGAAGAGATCCCGCATCGCCGAGCGGCGGACCTTGCCGCTCGTGGTCCGCAGGACGGTGCCCGGCTTCACCAGGGCGACGGTGGCGACGCTGATGCCGAACTCGCGCCCCACCGTGTGCCGGATCTCGGCCGCCAGAGCGGGCAGCCGGTCGGCTGGCACGCCGGTCACCTCGTGCGTGACCACGACGGCCGAGTCGTGGCCGCCGCCGGGGACGGTTTCCGGCCCGGCGAACACGACGCCCATCTTCCCCAGCTCCGGATGCTGTGCGCGCAGCTCGTGTTCGATGTCCTGGGGATAGACGTTCCGGCCGTGCACGATGATCAGGTCCTTCAGGCGGCCGTGCACGTAGAGCTCACCGTCGCTGAGCACCCCGAGGTCACCGGTGCGCAGGTATCCGCCGTCGTCGGCCGCGGTGACGGCGTCGAAGACCTCCGCGTTGTCGTCCCGCTGCCAGTAGCCGGGGGAGATGCTCCGGCCGCGCAGCCAGATCTCGCCCAGCCGCCCGTCGGGGAGCACCTGCCTGGACGTCGGATCGACCACGCGGACGTCGTACGTGTCGTCCGGCAGACCGCAGCCGACGATCTCGCGCGCCGTGCGGTCCGCGGCGGCGGGCGCGAACTCGCCGCGCGCCAGCGCGTCGAGGTCCACCCGGCGGGTCACCGGCGGCCTGCCGCCCTGTCCGGAGATGTACACGGTCGCCTCCGCCATGCCGTAGCAGGGGGCCAGGGCTGCCGGGCTGAATCCCGAGACGGCGAACTTCTCGGCGAACGCGCTGAGGACTCTCGGGTCGACGGGCTCCGAGCCGCACCCGGCCCGGTGCCAGCGGGAGAGGTCAAGGCTTGCCGCGTCCTCGTCGCGGACCTTGCGCGCGCACAGCTCGAAGGCGAAGTTGGGGGCGAAGGAGTAGTTGACGCCGAGGACGTCGATCATCCGCAGCCAGTGCACCGGCCGCCTGACGAACGCGGTCGGCGTCATCAGCACGGTGCTCCCGCCGCGCAGCAGCGGCCACAGGAGCTGGGTGAAGAGCCCCATGTCGTGGTAGAGCGGCAGCCAGCCGCCCGCGCGCCCGTGCAAGCCGAGGCCGGCCGTGCCCGCGGCGGTGTTGAACAGGATGTGATCGTGCTGGAGGACCACCCCCTTGGGATCGCCCGTCGACCCCGAGGTGTACTGCAGCACAGCCGTCGTCGACCGGTCCAGCGGCAGCGGCCGCCAGCCGTCCGGATCGGCCAGTGCGGGCGCGTCGCCGGCACCGACGGTGATCGCGGCGCCGTCCAGCTCGGCCGTCCACTCCCGTACTTCCGCCAGGTCCGACACGGTGGTCAGGGCGCAGGCGGCCCCGGAGTCCCGCGCGATCGCGGCGAGCCGTCTGCGCTGGTGCCGCTGGCCGCCGGGCAGCGGGGCCGGAACGGCGATCATCCCGGCGTACAGGCAGCCGAACAGGGCGGCGGCGAACTCCAGCCCGTTGGGGTGCAGCAGGAGCACGCGCGAGCCCGGTGGCAGGTGCTCACGCAGCCAGGCCGCGCGAGCGCGGGCCTCCCGGTCGAGCCGGGCGTACGACCAGCGCACCAGTCCGCCGGCGGGGTCGGCGGGATCAGCGACGAACGCGACCGCCTCGGCGTCCGGCCGGGCCGCCACGTGCTCGCGGAAGAGCGTCACCAGATCCGGGGCATCGGTCAGGCCGTGGGCCATGTCATCGTCCTTCCGCGGCGGGCGGGGAGCCGGCCGGACGACCGGGCCGGACGGTGTCGACGTCGACCAGGAGGCGATCCGGTCCACGCAGGTTCAGGTTGCTCTTGTAGCTGACACCGCCCGGCCGCAGCCGGGGCCGGACCCAGTGCGTGGCGAAGAGTTCGAGCGCGATGGCCACCTCCAGCCGTGCCAGCCCCGCGCCGAGGCAGAAGTGGGGCCCCGCGGAGAACGACAGATGGGGGGTGTCGGGGGAGCGGCCGATGTCGAACCGATCGGGCTCGGGATACACGTCGGGGTCCCGGTTGGCGGCCCCCAGCAGGAGCAGCACCATGTCGCCGGGACGGACCTCGGCATCGCCGATCACGGTGGGCTGGGTCGCGACCCGGGTGGTCATCTGCACGGGCGCGTCGTAGCGCAGGACCTCCTCGACGGCCGCCGCGGCCAGCGTGGGATCGGCACGCAGCCGGCTCAGCTGCTCGGGATGCCGCAGCAGGGCGAGGACTGCGTTGCCGATCAGATTGACGGTCGTCTCATGACCGGCGTTGAGCAGCAGCACGCAGGTCGCCAGGATGTCGTGCTCGTCCAGTCCCTGCCCGTCCTCCTCGACCTGGAGGAGATGCGAGATGAGGTCGTCCCGGGGGGAGCCGCGGCGCTCCTGGATCAACTTCCTGAAGTACGTCACGAATCCGGCCCGCGCTCGCGCCGCCTGCGTCGTCATCCGTGCGGCGGCCGGCCCGAGCGGCGGATCCAGCGCCTCGGAGAGCTTGGCCGACCAGTCCTGCAGAAGCTTTCGGTCCTCGAACGGGACGCCCAGCAACTCGCATATGACGCGCAGCGGGAGGGGATAGGCGAGGCCGTCGACGACCTCCAGGCTGCCGGGCTCGTCGGCGGCCCTGATCAGGTCCGTCGCGATCTCGCGGATCCGCGGTTCCAGGCCCGCCACCTTCCGGCGCGCGAAGGCGCCGACCACCAGTCGCCGGTAGCGCGTGTGCTCCGGGGGGTCGAGATGCAGGAAGTTCCGGGTCCGCGGACCGCGCGGGGTGGGCGAGAGCGTGGCCCTGTCCCGTGCCGCGCTCATCGCGGGATCACGGAGCACAGCCGAGACATGGGCATGCCGCCCGACCACGACAAGGCCGTCGAAGGGCTTATAAGGGGAGCGCTCGCGGAGATTGTCCAGGTACGGATAAGGGTTTTGCCGATTGCCGGGATCGGTCAGCTCGGCGATCTCCTTCGGCAGCGTGGAGCGGGCGGACAGCACCGGCTCCTCAGTCCCACTGGCGGTTCCGCTCATCATCAGAATCCACTCCCGTCGAGTCCGCCGGTCGCGACAGTACCGGTAGCTCCAAAGGCTGGGAAAGTGTGAGCGGGCGCCGGGCGATATTCGGTCGCCGGCACCTGTTCAAACGCGGCGATGGCGCGGTTGAACAGCACAACCCGGCCCGTAGGACAGCCGGTTGACGCCCCTGCGGGCCGTGGCGAAGATAGCAACCTCAAGGATTCAGGACTCGCCCGACCGAGCCTCGTTCACCGTAGTTCTTTCCCGTAGGCGGTAAATGGCGCTGCCACGCGGTATATGGCACTGCCTGTCTACCGCCCGCCCGCAGCGGAATTCGCAGGAGCGTCCGGCAGCTCACCACTGGTCCTGAGCAGTCCCGTTCACCCCCCGAGAGGACGGCCCGTGCCGATTTCATTCGACGATTCCGAAAGCGGAATTCGGCTCTCGTCAGTGATGAGGGACGATGACCTCCGCTGAGGCCGGGCCGCGGGAGCTCACCTCCGCCCAGCTGGGCATCTGGTACGCCCAGCAGGTCGCGCCCGGCGACGTGGTCCACAACGTCGCCGAGTACGTGGAGATCGACGGCGGCGCGGACCTGGACCTGCTCGTACGGGCGCTGCGCGACGCGCTGGCCGGGGTCGACGCCTACCGGCTCCGGTTCTGCCTGGTGGACGGGGAGCCGCGGCAGGACGTCGACGACGCCGCCGACGTCCCCGTGCAGGTCGTCGATGTCCGCGCCGAGCCCGACCCGCGCGCGGCGGCGGACGCGTGGATGCGCGCGGAACTGCGCCGCCCGGTCGACCCGTTGAGCGGCCCCCTGTTCGCCCACGCCGTGATCGCCCTCGGCGAGGACCACCTGCTGTGGTACCACCGTGCGCACCATCTGATCCTGGACGGGCACGGTGCCGCGCTGGTCGCCGCCCGCGCGGCCGACGCGTACGCCGCACTGGCGGCCGGCGGCGAGTTCGGCGGGGACGCGCTGGAGCCGTTCTCGGTGCTCGTCGAGGCGGAAGCGGCCTACCGCGAGTCGCCGGACTTCGCGCGGGACCGGGAATTCTGGCTTGACGCGCTGGCGGACGCGCAGCAGCTGACCGGGCGCGGCGGGCTGCACGCCGGGGCGCCGGCCCGCGGCACCGCGGACCTCGCGCCGGACGACTCCGCCCGGCTCAGGGCCGCGGCCGGGCGTCTGAAGACCAGCTTCGCCGGGCTGGTCGTCGCCGCCGCCGCGGTGTACCAGTACCGGATCACCGGAGCCCGGGATGTCGTCCTGGGCGTCCCCGTCCTCGGCCGGACCGGCCGGCGGGAGCAGCGGATCGCCGGCATGACGTCGAACGTCATGCCGCTTCGGCTGGAGATCACGCCCGGGATGCCGATCGCGGAGGTCGTCCAGCGGACCTCCAGGGCGATCGGCCACGCCCTGCGGCACCAGCGCTACCGCTACGAGGAGTTGGTGCGGGAGCTGATGCCGGCCGGCGCTCCGGCCCTGTGCGACCTGAACGTCAACATTCTCGGGTACGGCAATCCGCCGCGGTTCGGCACCGGCACGACGACCGTGCGGAACCTCACCCACGGGCCGACCGAGGACCAGCAGATCAACGTCTACGACCGGTCGGCCGGCACCGGAGTCCGGATCGACGTCGACGTCAACCGCGACCGCTACGAGCCGCGGACGGCCGACGACGTCGTACGCCGCTTCCTGCGGGTGCTCGACTGGATGGCGACGGCGTCGCCGGAGGAACCGGTGGGCCGGGTCCGGCTCTTCGGCGCGGACGAGGTGCCCGAGCCGGCCACCCCCGGCGCTGAGGCCACCGCGCTCGCCGTACCGGAGCTGACCGCCCCCGGCCTGTTCCACGCCCAGGCCGACCGGACACCGGGCGCCCCCGCCCTGATCGCCGACGGGACACTTGTCTCGTACGCGGAACTGGACGCGCGGGCCAACCGGTTGGCGCACTACCTGACCGGGCTCGGCGTGGGCCGCGAGTCGGTGGTTGCGGTCGTCATGAACCGGGGCGTCGAGCTGGTCACCACCCTGCTGGCCGTCGCGAAGGCGGGCGCCGGATACCTGCCGATCGACCCTCGGCAGCCCCTGGAGCGGGTGGCGTACATGCTCGCCGACAGCCACGCGGTGGCGCTCCTCGCCACCACCGACGTCCTTGACGAGCTGCCCGTACGAGGCGTGCTTCCCGTCGCGGTCGACGACCCCCGCGTACGGGCGGCGATCGAGGCGCAGTCCGCCGAACGGCTGCCGTGGTCGCCGGAACTCACCGGGCTGGCGTACCTGATCTTTACCTCGGGGTCGACCGGACGGCCGAAGGGCGTGGCCCTCACCCACGCGGGGGTGGCCGGCCTGGTCGCCACGCAGGCCGCGCGGCTCGGTGTCGGCCCCGGCAGCCGGGTGCTGCAGTTCGCCTCGATCGGGTTCGACGCCGCGACCTGGGAGATGCTGATGGCGCTGTGCACCGGCGCCGCGCTGGTCGTGGCTCCGGCCGACGAACTGCTGCCGGGCCAGGGCCAGAGCCAGGGCCTGGCCGGTGTCGTGGCACGGCACGGCGTGACCCACGCGACGCTGCCCCCCGCCGTCCTGGCCGCCCTCGATCCCGCGGACCTGGCATCGGTGCGCACCCTGGTGTCGGCGGGGGAGGCCCTCACCCCCGGCCTGGTGGACCGGTGGGCGCCGGGCCGCGACCTGATCAACGCGTACGGCCCGACCGAGACGACCATCTGCGCCACCATGTCCGACGCGCTGCGCCCGGGCGCGGCGCCGGGCATCGGGACGCCCGTCGCCAACACCCGCGTGTACGTCCTGGACGACTGCCTCGAACCGGTGCCCACCGGCGTGCCGGGTGAGCTGTACGTTTCCGGGCCGGGCCTGGCCCGCGGGTACACCGGGAACCCCGCGCTGACCGTGGAGCGGTTCGTCGCCGATCCCCGCGGCACCGGCGACCGGATGTACCGCACCGGCGACCGGGTCTGCCGGACGCCGGACGCCGGGCTGGTGTTCGTCGGCCGGACGGACGAGCAGCTGAAGATCCACGGGTTCCGGATCGAGCCCGCCGAGGTCGAGGCGGCGCTCGCCGCGCACCCCGAGGTCGCCCGGGCCGTCGCGGTGGCCCGCGAGGCCGAGTCCGGTGAGCGGCAACTGGTCGCGTACGTGATCGGCGCAGGCGACGACCGGCAGGCGCGGCCCGACGGTGACCTGCCCGGCCGGCTGCGCGCGTTCCTCGCCGGACGGCTGCCCGAGCACATGGTGCCCGCCGCGATCGTCGTGCTGCCCGAATTCCCGCTGACGCACCACGGGAAGGTCGACCGGCGGGCGCTGCCGGCTCCCGAGCGGACGGCGGGGACGGGCCGTACGGCGACACCGCGGGAGGAGATCCTCTGCGGGATCTTCGCCGAGGTGCTGGACCTGGAGACGGTGGGACCCGACGAGGGCTTCTTCGAGCTCGGCGGCCACTCGCTGCTGGCCACCCGGGTGATCTCCCGGATCCGCGCCACCCTCGGCACCGACCTGGAGATGCGGGACCTGTTCCTCATCCCCACTCCGGCCGGGTTGGCCGCACACCTGTCCCGGTCCGCGGCCGGCCCCGCCCACGTACGGCCCGCGCTCGTACCGAAGGACCGCCCGGAGCGCGTACCGCCGTCCTTCGCGCAGGGGCGGCTGCTGTTCCTGGAACGGCTCGAAGGCCGCGGCACGACCTACAACGCCCCCATCGTCCTGCGCCTGGCCGGCCCGCTGAACCGTGCCGCCCTGGCCGCCGCCTTCCGGGACGTACTCGACCGGCACGAGGCGCTGAGGACCGTGTTCCCCGTCGCGGACGGCCGGCCGTATCAGCACGTCGTCGACGTGGACGACATGGACTGGGAGCCGCGTCAGGAACTGCTGGAGCCCGAGCAGTTGGCCGGCGCCCTGGCACGGGCGGCCGGGTACGCGTTCGACCTGGCCGCGGAGCCGCCCGTCAGGACCTGGCTGTTCGCGCTCGGCGCCGAAGAGCACGTGCTGGTCGTGGTGGTGCACCACATCGCCGGAGACGGCTGGTCGATGGGCCCGCTCGCGCGCGACCTGTCCACGGCGTACGCGGCACGCGACCGCGGACGCGCGCCGCGGTGGCAGCCGCTGCGCGTCCAGTACGCCGACTACACGCTCTGGCAGCGCGAGCTGCTCGGCGACGGCGACGACCCGGCCAGCCTGATGTCCGCGCAGGTCGCCTACTGGCGGGACGCGCTGTCCGGTGTGCCCGAGGAGCTCGCCCTTCCCTTCGACCGGCCGCGCCCCGCGGTCGCCAGTCACCGGGGCCACGACGTCCCGCTCGACGTGCCCGCCGACCTGCACGCGCGGATCGTGCGGCTGGCCCGGGCCGAGGGCGTGACGGTGTTCATGGTGCTGCAGGCCGCACTCGCGGTGCTGCTGTCCCGGCTGGGAGCGGGCACCGACATCCCGATCGGTTCTGCGGTGGCGGGGCGGGGCGACGAGGCGCTGGACGACCTGGTCGGCTGCTTCGTCAACACCGTGGTGATCCGTACGGACCTGACCGGCGACCCCGCGTTCGCCGAGGTGCTGACCAGGGTCCGGGACGCGACTCTGGGCGCCTTCGCCCACCAGGACGTCCCGTTCGAGCGCCTGGTGGAGGAGATCGCCCCGGCGCGCTCCGTGGCCCGCAACCCGCTCTTCCAGACCGTCCTCACCATGCAGAACACCAACGACGTGCTGCTCGAACTGCCCGGAGTCGAGGCGGCCCCGGTGCCGGGTGCGCGCCCGGGAGTGAAGTTCGACCTCGACGTCATGGTCACCGAGAACTTCGACGAGCACGCGGGCCCGGCGGGCCTGACCGGCTCGGTGACCGCCTCGGCCGACCTGTTCGACGCCGGTTTCGCGCGCACGCTCACCGAGCGCTGGCTGCGGGTGCTGCGGGCGGTGACCGAGTCGGCGCAGCTCCGGCTGAGCGCGGTGGACCTCCTCGGCCGCGACGAGCGCGCCCAGGTCCTGTCGGAGTGGAACGGCAGCGGGACGACACCGCCGGACACCACCGTGGCCGAGATGTTCTGGGCCCAGGCGGCCGGCCGGCCGGACGCCGTGGCGGTAAGCCACCAGGGCACGCCGGTGACGTACGCGCAGCTGCGCACCCGGGCGGAAGCAGTGGCGCGGTACCTGACCGGATCCGGGATCGGGCCGGAGTCGGTGGTCGGGCTCTGCCTGCCCCAGGGCCCCGAGATGATCGCGGCGATCCTGGGCGTCTGGCGGGCCGGCGCCGCCTACCTGCCGATCGACGCCCGCCAGCCGGTCGAGCGGACCGCGTTCATGCTCGCCGACAGCCGGGCCGTCCTCCTCATCGCGTCCGACGAGGCCATCGACGATCTCCCGGCCGGACGGGTACGGATCGTCCCGGTGGACCAGCTGACCGCACCGGCCGCGACGGCCCTTGCGACGGTGCCGCCCCCCGGAACACATCCGGCGCAGCTCGCGTACGTCATCTACACCTCCGGCTCGACCGGGACGCCCAAGGGCGTGGCCGTGACCCACGGCTCCCTGGCGAACTACGTGTCGACGGTGCCGAGACGGCTCGGCCTCGGCGGCGAGGGCGCCCGGTACGCGCTGCTCCAGCCGCAGGTGACCGACCTGGGGAACACCATGCTGTTCTGCTCGCTGGCCACCGGCGGGGAACTGCATGTCCTGGACTCCGACGCCGTACTCGACCCGGCCGCGGTGGCCGCCCACCTCACCACCCACCGGATCGACCATCTGAAGGCCGTCCCCACCCACCTGGCCGCGCTCTCCGCGAAGGCCGGGCCCGAGGTCGTACTGCCCGCGCGCTCCCTGGTACTCGGCGGTGAGGCCGCCTCGCCCGCCTGGGTACGCGAACTGCTGGAGGCGGCAGGGGACCGGGAGGTCCACAACCACTACGGGCCGACCGAGACCACCATCGGAGCCACCATCACCCGGCTGACCGCACGCGACGCCGAGGACGGCCGCGTCCCGATCGGCACGCCCATCGGGGGCGCCCGGGTCTACGTCCTGGACGCCTGGCTCCGGCCGGTGCCCGTCGGGGTGCCGGGCGAGCTCTACATCGCGGGCGCCGGCCTGGCCCGCGGATACGTGAACCGGCCGGCCCTGACCGGTGAGCGGTTCGTGGCGTGCCCGTACGGCCCGGGCGAGCGGATGTACCGGACCGGGGACCGGGCCCGGTGGGGCGCCGACGGACGGCTGGACTTCGCGGGCCGGGTGGACGACCAGGTCAAGATCCGGGGCTTCCGGATCGAGCCCGGTGAGATCGAGGCCGAGCTCGCCGCCCATCCCGAGGTGGCCGCGGCCGCCGTCGTCGCCCGGCAGGACACGCCAGGACAGCCGCGCCTGGTCGCGTACGTGACACCGAGCGACCGGGCGGAGGAGGACGGCCTCGCCGTACGGGTGCGGGAGCACCTGGCGCGCCGGCTGCCCGAGCACATGGTCCCCGCCGCGGTCGTCGTGCTCGGCGAACTGCCGCTGACGGTGAGCGGGAAGCTCGACCGGGCCGCCCTGCCGGAACCGGAGCGCGCGACGAGCGCGGGAGCGGGCCGCGGACCGGAGAACGTACAGGAGGAGATCCTGTGCGAGGCGTTCGCGCGGGTGCTCGGTCTCGATGTCGTGGGCCCGGAGGAGGACTTCTTCGCCCTCGGCGGGAATTCGCTGGTGGCGGTGACGCTGGTGGAGGACCTCAGGGCGCACGGGGTGCTGGTCTCGGTGCGTGCCCTGTTCCTGACCCCGACCGCGGCCGGGATCGCCGCGGTCGCCGGTCCGCAGCAGGTGAAGGTGCCGGAGAACCGGATACCCGAGGGCGCGACCGAGCTCACCCCCGACATGCTGCCGCTCGCCGACCTGGACGAGGCCGGGATCGCCCGGATCGTGGCCCAGGTCGACGGCGGGGCCGCCAACGTCGCGGACATCTACCCGCTGGCGCCGCTGCAGGAGGGCATGCTCTTCCACCATCTGGCGCGAGCCGCTGGCGACACGGACGTCTACCTGCGGTCGGTGGTGGTGGAGTTCGACTCGCGGGAGCGGCTGGACGGGTTCCTCGGGGCCTTGCAGCAGGTGGTGGACCGGCACGACATCTACCGCACCGCGATCATCTCGGAAGGGCTGCGCGAGCCGGTACAGGTGGTCTGGCGCCGGGTCGCGATTCCGGTCGAGCGGGTCGTCCGCGACCCCGGCCAGGACGCGGTAGAGCAGCTGCTGGCCGCGGGCGGAACGTGGCTCGAGCTGGATCGTGCGCCGCTGCTGAGCGCGCATGTCCTCGACGAGCCTGATGACGGACCCGGTGACGGGCCCGGTGGCGGGCGCCGGCTGGCTCTGCTGCGGATCCACCACATGGTGGGGGACCGTACGACGGTGGGGCTGCTCCTCGGGGAGATCCACGCGTTCGTGTCGGGGCAGGGGGCGCGGCTGCCGGCGCCGCTGCCCTTCCGGAACCTGGTGGCGCAAGCCCGGCTGGGAACGGCCGCCGAGGAGCACGAGCGCTACTTCGCCGCCCTGCTGGGCGACGTCACCGAGCCCACCGCCGCGTTCGGTCTGCTGGACGTGCACGGCGACGGCGGCGCCGTGGCGCGCGCGGCCCGGCCGGTCGACGGCCCGCTGGCCCGCCGGGTGCGCGAGGCGTCCAGGACCCTGGGGGTCAGCCCGGCCACGGTCTTCCACCTGGCCTGGGCGCGGGTGCTCGCGGCGGTGTCGGGCCGCGACGACGTGGTGTTCGGCACGGTGCTGACCGGCCGGATGAACGCCGGCGCCGGCGCGGACCGGGCGCCGGGCCTGTTCCTCAACACCCTGCCCCTGCGGGTGGGCGTCGACGGGCACGGCGTGGCCGGGGCGCTGGCCGGGCTGCGCCGTCAGCTGGCCGAACTGCTGGGGCACGAGCACGCGCCCTTGGCGCTGGCCCAGAAGGCGAGCGCGGTACCGGGCGGCAGCCCGCTGTTCACCTCCATCCTCAATTTCCAGCACGGCGGGATGATCACGGAGTCCGGCACGGGGCTCGACGGCGTCCGGGTGCTCTTCGCGCAGGAACGCACCAACTACCCCGTGACGCTGATCATCCGCGACGTCGGGTCCGAGTTCGCGATGTCCGTCGCCGCGCCGGCTTCGGCCGACCCGGACCGGATCCTGGCGCTGCTGCACACCTGCCTGGACAACCTGGTCACCGCGCTGGCCGATGCCCCGGACACCCCGTTCACCGCGGTCGGCGTCCTGGACCCTGCCGAGCGCCACCGGCTCGCCCAGACGGGGAACCGGACCGCGGCGCCGGAGCTGACGGAGCTGACGGAGCTGACGCTGACGGAGCTGACGGTGCCGGAACTGACCGTGCCGGAGCTCTTCGCCGCGCAGGCGGCGCGTACCCCCGAGGCCACCGCGGTGGTCTGCGGCAGGGCCGAGGTCGGCTACCGGGAGCTGGAGGCACGCGCCAACCGCCTGGCCCACCATCTGCGCGGCCTCGGGGTCGGTCCTGAGACCGTGGTGGGGCTCTGCCTGCCGCGCGGCATCGACATGGTGGCCGCGATCCTCGGCGTGTGGCGGGCCGGTGCGGCCTACCTGCCGCTGGATCCGGCCTATCCCGCGGCCCAGCTCGGCCAGATGATCGCCGGCAGCCGGGCCATGGCGCTGGTCGGCACCGCCGAGGTGCTGGACGACATGCCGACGACGGGCCGGACGCACACCGTCGCCCTCGACGACCCGGCCGTGGCGGCGACGCTGGCGGCCCACCCGGCGACCGCGCCGGAGGTCCGCGTGGAACCCGGCCACCTCGCGTACGTGATCTACACCTCCGGGTCGACCGGGCGGCCGAAGGGGGTCGCGGTCACCCACGGAGCGCTGGCGAACTACGTGGTCCACGTGCCGCCCCGGCTGGGGTTCGGCGCCGCCGGCGCCCGGTACGCGCTGCTCCAGCCGGCGACGACGGACCTGGGCAACACGGTGCTGTTCGCGAGCCTGACCACCGGCGGAGTGCTGCACGTGCTGGACACGGCGGCCGTGGCCGACCCGCTCGCCGTCACGGGATATCTGGCCAGGCATCAGATCGACTACGTGAAGATGGTCCCCTCGCACCTGGAGGCACTGGGCGCCTCGGGCGACCTCAGCTGGCTGCTCCCGCGCAAGACGCTGGTGCTGGGCGGCGAGGCAGCCCCGGCCGGCTGGGTCGGGCAGCTGCTCGACGCGGCGGCCGACCTGCCGGTGCTCAACCACTACGGGCCGACGGAGACCACGATCGGGATCGTGACGGGGCGCCTGGACGCCGGGGCCGTGGCCGGCGGGGCGGTGCCGATCGGCACCCCGGTTCCCAACATGGCGCTGTACGTCCTCGACGACGCACTGCAGCCGGTGCCCGACGGCGCGCCCGGGGAGCTGTACGCGGCCGGGGCGCAGCTCGCCCGCGGCTATGTGGGGCGCCCCGGTCTGACGGCTGAGCGGTTCGTGGCCTGCCCGTACGAGAACGGGGCGCGGATGTACCGCACAGGGGACCGCGCGCGCTGGAACGCCGCGGGGGCCCTGGAGTACCTCGGACGCACCGACGAGCAGGTCAAGATCCGCGGGTTCCGGGTGGAGCCCGGCGAAGTCCGGGCGGTGCTCGGCGCGCATCCCGCCGTCGGGCAGGCCGCGGTGGTCGTCCGCGAGGACATCCCCGGCGACAAGCGCCTGGTCGCCTACGTCGTGCCCGCCGATCAGAGCGGTGACGCCGGCGGCGGGCTGGCCGAGGCGGTACGGCGGCACGCCGAGGAGAGCCTCCCGCCGCACATGCTGCCCGCCGGGATCGTCGTCCTCGGCGAACTGCCGCTGACGGGGAGCGGGAAGCTCGACCGTTCCGCCCTGCCGGAGCCGGAGCGCGCCACGAGCGCGGGAGCGGGCCGCGGACCGGCGAACGTACGGGAGGAGATCCTGTGCGCGGCGTTCGCGGAGGTCCTCGGCCTGCCCGGGTGCGGCGTCGAGGACGACTTCTTCGCCCTGGGCGGGCACTCGCTGCTGGCGACGCGGCTGGTCAGCCGGGTGCGGGTGGTGCTGGGCGAGGAGCTGCCGATCCACGAACTCTTCGACAAGCCCACACCGGCCGCCATCGCGGCCTGGCTCGCCGACCGCGCGCTCGCCGGCCGGGCCGGCCACGGCGGGCAAACCAGACCGGCGCTGCGTCCCATGCGGTCGTGAGAGGTGTCCGGCTGATCCCCGGCGGCTACCACGGCAGTTACCACCGCAGTCCCCGCCCCGAATCCGGGGCGGGGACTGCGGTGGTAACTGCGCGGGGGACTGCTGACCGGGCCTGCGCGGACCGGGTCGCTCAACCGCCGGACATCGCCACCAGGACGCGGCGGCTTCCCTCGAAGGGGCGGCGTCCGTGCGCGACCAGGACATTGTCGATGAGCAGTACGTCACCGGTCCGCCAGTCGACGTCGACGGCAGCCGCCAGTCCGCGGTCACGGATCTGCTCCGCGTACGCGTCCGGAATGGGCGTGCCGTCGGCGAAGGTCACGTACTGCGGGAACTCGTCGGGCGAAAGGATGTCGTACAGCTCGGCCGATGTCGCGTCGCCGAGCCCGGCCGGGTGCCATTGGTCGGCCTGGTTGAACCAGACCTCGGCGCCGGTGACCGGGTGCTTCGTCGTGGACGGGCGGAGCTGGGTGACGCGCAGGCCGTCCGGACCCCACTCCCATTCGGCCCGGGCGTCCTTGAGGAACGCCTCCACCGCCGCGCGGTCGTCGGTTTCGAAAGTGTCCTGCCAGCTCTTTCCGAACCCGTATCCGTCATGCAGATTCTGGATGTAGCGGATACCGCCGGCGAAGGCCGCACGGACCTCGGCGTCGAGTGAGGCGAGCCAGCGCCCGCCGTCGACCACCGAGGTCGCACCTCCGCTCTCCGCGGCCTTCTCGCAGTAGAAGGCGAGCCGGGCCGGCCAGCGATGGGCGTAACTGAGCTCGTTGTGCATGGAAATGGTGTACTGCTGCGGGTACTCGGTCGACGTGTAGAGGTTGCCGCGCACCCGGGTGCGCGGCGAGTTGCCGTGCACGTACGGCAGCCGGTTCGGCACCAGCCGGTCGAGCACGGGGTCGATACCCGGCGCGTCGACACCGAAGCCCCGGAAGACGAGCGCCCGGTGCTCGGTGAGCAGGTCGGTCAGCCGGTCGGGGCTCACCGTGGCGAGCCAGCTGACGAGGTCTGATGTGCCGGCTGCCTCGCTGGTGATCTCGTGCGGCTGCCAGACACGGTCCGACTCGACGGTATCCATCACATCCTCCAGAAAACGAGACCAGGCCGACGGCCGGCAAGGGCCGTCGGCCCAGGAGCAGCGCCGCGGGGCGAAGCTGCTGCTAGTTGTTGCCTTTCATGGCTTCGATCAGACTCTTGGGCCGCATGTCGGTCCAAAATTTCTCGATGTAGTCGAGGCACTCCTGCCGCGGCGCCTCTCCGAATACGGTTTTCCAACCGTCGGGCACATCCACGAATATGGGCCACAGTGAATGCTGACCTTCATCGTTCACCAGGACCAGATAGCTTGCGTCGGGATCCTCAAAAGGATTTGGCACCAAAATGTCCTTACTTCTCGGTGACAAGGGCCGAAGCGGTGGGCAGATCTACTGTGGCACAGGGGCTCGCGGCCCATCAACGTTCAACTCGGCCGCTGTTCAACCGCAGCGCCGCGCCGGTTGAACAGCGGCCGGCGTTGACGTACCCGATGCGATTGTGGTGATTTAGTGGCCTGTTTGAATTCTTTACGGGAGGGGTCAGATGTCTGACAGCCGGAAGCGGGTATTTCTCCGCTCGAATGCGATCATCGAACCTCTGGTCGACAGGTTCTATGCCTGGATGCATATTGTCGCGCCGGCGCAGGCGTCCATGAACCTCGCGAACGTACAGGTGCCGCTGCTGGAGTCGTATCTGCACTCCCCGCAGGTGCACATCGCGGCCAGCAGCAACCCCGCCCTGCGCGGCGGCTACTTCGTCAACGTCGAGGAGTCGCGTGCGGCCGAGGTCGGCGAACTGCTGGACACCATCAAGCGCGACCGCGCGGGCATGCTCGCCTTCGCCGCGGCCGTGGCCGAGGCGGACGAGCTGCTGCGTCAGAACGCCACCGGGTTCGACCTCACTCCGCTGTACCCGAAGCTGCCGCGGGCGCTCAACGGGCTGGTGGAGCTCGCCTACGACACCAGCAACCAGGCGTCGGTGCGCGTCATCGAGCCGCTGCTCTACCACAGCAAGGCTTTCGACCGGCGTCGCCAGTCCGTCCAACTGTCCCTCGACGACGGCGTGGAGCGGCCGTTCATCCTCAGCACCCCTCGACTGCCCTCACCCGACGTGCTGGACCTGCCGATCCCCTTCGACCACCCCGGTCTGGACAAGCTGATGAGGGCGCGGGTCGAGGGCGCGACCGCCGCTAGCCTGCGCGAGGCGCTCGAGCTCAACGACGCGGCGGCGGCGCAGCTGAACCGGCTGTTCGCCCCCGCGCCCAGTCTCGCGCCCGACCGGCACATCGAAAACGGCGGCCGGATCCGCTACTTCGGACACGCGTGCCTGGTGCTGCAGAGCCCGGAGGCCGCCGTCGTGGTGGACCCCTTCATCAGCACGGACAACCGCCACGGCGACCGGTACACCCTGGACGACCTGCCGGACCACATCGACCTGGTGCTGATCACGCACGGGCACCAGGACCACATCGTGCTGGAGACCCTGCTGCAACTGCGCTCACGCACCGACGCGGTCGTCGTCCCCCGCTCGTCGCGGGGCAACCTGTGCGACCCGTCGATCGGCCTCTACCTCAGGTCCATGGGCTTCACGGTGATCGAGGTGGACGACTTCGACGAGGTCCCGCTGCCGGGCGGCGCCCGGGTCGTGGCCACGCCGTTCCTCGGCGAGCACTCCGACCTCGACATCCGCGCCAAGTCGACGTACGTGGTGCAGCTGGCCGGGCTGTCGGCGTTCATCGGTGCGGACTCCTCCGGCATCGACCCCGTGCTGTACGAGTACGTCCGCTCGCACCTGGGCGAGGTCGACAAGGCGTTCCTGGGCATGGAGTGCGACGGCGCCCCGCTGACCTGGCTCTACCAGGGGCTCCTGACCCGGCCGGTGACCAAGAAGATGAGCGATTCGCGCAAGCTGTCGGGATCGAACGCCGTGCAGGCCGCCGCGATCATGACCGAGCTCGGCGCCGCCGAGGCGTATGTGTACGCCATGGGCGAGGAGAGCTGGCAAGGCCACGTCATGGCGACCACGTACACGCCGGACACCTTCCAGATCCAGCAGATCGAGGAGTTCCTCACCTGGTGCAAGGAGCACGACGTGGCCGCGGAGCATCTGTTCAACAAGCGTGAGTGGCGCTGGTAGAAGAGCGCCGAAGATGTCATACCTGCGGACCAACGGGATCCGGCTCGCCTACCAGCGTTCGGGGGAAGGCGAGCCGGTCCTGCTCATCATGGGGTCGGGCGCGGCCGGCTACGTGTGGACCGTGCACCAGACGCCGGCGCTGCATCAGGCCGGCTATTCCACGGTCACCTTCGACAACCGGGGCATCGCGCCGTCTGACACCCCGCCGGGCAAGTACCGGCTGGCGGAACTGGTCGCCGACACCAAGGGGCTGATCGAGCGGTTGAACCTGGGACCGTGCCGGATCCTCGGCACCTCACTCGGGTCGCTGATCGCCCAGGAACTCGCCATCACCGAACCCCACCTGGTCCGCTCGGCGGTGCTCATGGCCACCCGCGGCCGGTCGGATGTGCTGCGCCGTGCGCAGACGGCGGCGGACCGGATCCTGCGGGAGAGCGGCGCCGAGCTGCCGCCGAAGTACAAGGCGGTCTACTCGGTGCTCCAGATGCTCTCCCCGGCCACGCTCAACGACGACGAGAAGGTGGCCTCCTGGCTGGAGGTCTTCGAGCTGGCCGCGGAGACGCCAAGCGTCGCCGCCGGCCAGGACTGGATCGACACCGACCAGGACCGCCGCACGGCACTGCGCGCGATCGCCGCGCCGTGCCGGGTCATCACCTTCACCGACGACGTCATCACCCCGCCGCACCTGGGCGCCGAAGTGGCGGACGCCATTCCGAACTGCGACCTCGTGGAGATCCCCGGCTGCGGGCACCTCGGCCATCTGGAACACCCGGAGCCGGTCAACGAGGCGATCATCGAGTTCTTCGACAAGTTCTGAGCTTGACTCTGTCGGGGATCTTGGAGCTGGTGGTGTCAACCGCTGGAACTTCTCCAGGACTTCGGCCGGTGGATGCCGTGCTGGTCCAGGAAATTCTGGAAGGCAGTCGGGCGTCGGGGCGGAGGCGTTCCTCCGGTTGGTGGCAGGCCGCTGAGGCGCTCGATGTTGACGGCGATGGCGGTCAGGATGTGCTGGACGTGGGCTCTGTCCTGCCCTCGGTAGCGGCAGCGGCGCATACCGCGGCCGTGGGCGAACTCATTGACGGTGCCCTCCACCCCGGAGCGCACCGCGTACCGGGTCTTCCACTCGGGTGTCTGTTGGTCGGCGCGGACTCGAAGCTGCAGGTCGCGGAGTTCTCGTGGCGGGAAGCCCACGTTGCGGGCGCTTTCGCGGGAGGTGGTGCACTGGGCACGGACCGGGCAGGGCCGGCACTGGCCCTTGGTGAACCTCGCCACGATCAGCGGGGCCGCGGTGGGCGAGGAGGTCGGGTAGGGGCCGTGCCAGCCCCGGCTGACCTGGCCCTGGGGGCAGGTCACCTGTCGGCGGTCGAAGTCGATGTGGAAGTCGTCGCGGCCGAAACCCTCGCCTCGGCGGTGCTGGCGAGTGGGGTTGCCCGGCAGCGGTCCGGTGACGGTGACCTGGTGTTCCCGGGCGGCCTGCTCCAGGTGGACCAGAGAGGTGTAGCCACTGTCGACCAGGTGCTCGGCGGGCAGCAGGCCGCGGCGCCGCAGACGGGTATGGATGCCGGGCAGGACCTGGCTGTCGTGTGTGGTGGCCGCGGTGGTGGCCACATCCGTGATCACGTTGGGGCCGTCAGGGGCGCAGGTCTCGGTCAGGTGGGCGGAGAGACCCCTCCAGCTGATGATGTGTCCGTGACGCGCGTACCGGGCTGAGGTGTCGTAGGGAGAGACGATCGCCCGGGACGAGGGCGGCAGCCCCGGCCCGCCATCCTCCTCGGTGCGCCAGAGTAGGCGGCCCGTGGCATCGCGGTAATAGTTCTGCACCATGATCTGCCGCAGGGCCTGGACCCGGGGGCCGGACGCGCGGCCTGCCCCGTGCCGGTAGAGGTGTTCCAGGAGCCGGGCGGCGTCGTCGCCGGTGGTGTTGATCCTGGTCTTGGGCCGGGTGGGGTTCTTGCCCAGGCGGACCGGGCGGCCGTAGCGGCGCCCCCACTCCTCGTCGACCAGACCGTCCAGCAGGTGCCCGGCGGCGCCGGCGACCTCCTCCAGCGCGGCGCGTACCGCCTCGGTGACCAGCTCCAGCCGGGTCAGGTCGCGCACCGCGGCCAGGACGTGGGTGGAGTCGGTGCGCTGCGTGGTGCGCTCGCGCACCAGAGCGGCCTCCTTGAGACGGGTCAGCGCGAGGTCGAGGAGGCGGTCAGCACGGTCGCCTTCGGCGAGACGGTCACGGAAGTCGGCCAGCACGCTGTGGTGGAAGCCGGGATCGTCCAGCTCCATGGCCATGGCGTACTTGAAGTCGATGCGGCAGCGCACCGCCTCGGCGGCCTGCCGGTCCGATAGGCCGAGCAGGAACTGCAGCACACAGACGGTGGCCAGCTGGGCGGGCGAGAGGCCCGGACGCCCGTCGCGTGGGTACCAGTCGGTGAAGTCTTCGTCGCACCACAGCCCGTCCAGCCGGTCTCTCACCCACATCGCCGTCGTGCCGCCCGGATTGCTCGCCCGCGCGATCCGCGCGGTCAGAGGCGGGACTTGCTCACCGGAACGGGGGCGGAGGGACAACGGGCACCTCGACAGCTGCATCGGTCATCGGAACGACCCGAACATGCCCGTTGATCATGCTGCCGCACCGCGAAACTCCAAGATCCCCGACAGAGTCAAGCTGAGCTTTCCACCCGCAACCGGCTCCGCCTGGTCCCCTCACCGAGGACCAGGCGGAGCCGGTTGCGTACTGCTCGTAGCGGTACTAGATGTTCGCCTTCTTGGCCCGGCTCACGGCCGCGCCGTTCGAAGTCTGGCCGGCGAACTGGGTGCGGTAGAGATCGGCGTACAGGCCACCGTCGGCGAGGAGTTCCCCGTGGGTTCCGCGTTCGCGGATCTGGCCGCCGTCGAGGACGAGGATCTGGTCGGCTTCGAGGATGGTGGACAGGCGATGGGCTATGACCAGGGATGTACGGCCCGTCAGCGCGGTCTTGAGCGCGCGTTGGATCGCCGCCTCGGACTCGGAGTCCAGGTGCGCGGTGGCCTCGTCGAGGATGACGATCGGCGGTGACTTGAGCAGCAGCCGGGCGAGGGCGATGCGCTGCTTCTCGCCGCCGGACAGGCGGTAGCCGCGGTCGCCGACGACGGTGTCGAGACCGTCGGGAAGCGACGAGACCGTCTCCCAGATCCGGGCCGCCTCGCACGCCTCCACCAGGTCGCGCTCACTGGCGTCCGGCCGGGCGTACAGCAGGTTGGTCCGGATCGTGTCGTGGAACAGGTGCGCGTCCTGGGTGACGATGCCGACCGTGTCGTGCAGGGAGCGCAGGGTCAGATCCCGGATGTCCTGGCCGCCGATGCGCACCGTCCCGGAGGCGGGATCGTACAGGCGGGGGACCAGGTGGGTGACCGTGGTCTTACCGGCGCCCGAAGGGCCTACCAGCGCGGTGAGCTTCCCGGCGGGGACCCGGAAACTCACCGACTCCAGGACCACCGCGTTGCCGCCCCGCTCCGGGGCGCGCAGTGCGATCGACTCCAGGGAGGCCAGGGACACTTCGTCGGCGGCCGGATACCGGAAGGAGACCTGGTCGAACTCGATGTCCGGGGCGGTGCCGTCGCCCGCGGGCAGCGGCTGGGCTGCGGGCAGCTCGGCGATGAGCGGCTTGAGGTCCAGTACCTCGAAGACGCGGTCGAAGCTGACCAGCGCGATCATCACGTTGACCTGCATGTTGGACAGCTGGTTGACCGGCCCGTACAGCCGCAGCAGCAGCGTGGTCATGGCCACCAGGGTGCCGATCTTCAGCGTCCCGTCGATGGTCAGCACGCCGCCCAGGCCGTAGACCAGCGCGCTGGTCACCCCGGTGATCACCGTGGTGATGATGAACAGCAGGCGCCCCCAGACGACCGTCGTGACGGAGATGTCCCGGAGCCGGGACGCCTTGTCCGCGAACCCCTCGGCCTCCTCGTCGGGCCGGCCGTAGAGCTTGGCCAGCATCGCGCCGGACACGTTGAACCGCTCGTTCATCATCGAGCCCATGTCGGCGTTCAGGCCCATGCCCTCGCGGGTGAGCCGTTGCAGCCTGCGGCCGATCAGCTGGGCGGGAAGCAGGAAGAACGGGATCATCACCAGCGCCGCGACGGTGATCTGCCACGACAGGTAGAACATCGTGGAGAGCACGAGGACCACGGTCAGCAGGGTCGACACCGTCTGCGAGAGCAGCGTCGTGATCGCCTGCTGTGCCCCGATCACGTCGGTGTTGAGCCTGCTGACCAGGGATCCGGTCTGGGTGCGGGTGAAGAACGCCAACGGCTGCTGCTGGACGTGTTCGAACACCCGGCAGCGCAGGTCGTAGACGATGCCCTGGCCGACCCGCCCGGAGAACCAGGTCTGGATGAAGGAGGACAGCCCGTCCACCAGTGACAGGCCCGCGATGACCAGGGCGACGCCCACCACGAACCCGTGCCGGTGCCGCATGATCCCTTCATCGATGATCAGCTTGAGCAGGAGCGGGCTCGCCGCCGCGATGGCCGCGCTCGCGGCCGTCGCCAGCATGACCACAGCCAGCGACCAGCGGTACCGCAGGGCATAGGGAAGGATGCGCCGTACCGTGCCGGGCCTGATCTTCTGCCGGGTGACCGACTTGTCGATGCCCAGCGGCGTCGGGCCCATGCGAGGGCCGCCCATCATGACCACGAAATCCTCCGATTCGCGCCGTCACGAGGAAGCGCGGCGTCCATTCCGTTCAGATTGCCGTCGAGGCCGACGGTCAGCGACAGTACCCGCGAAGTCGAAGGCTGTGAAAGCATGCGCGGAGGTCATCTGCCATTCAGTGGCCCCGGTCGCCGGCAACTGTTCAACCTCCGCTTTGCGACAGTTGAACAGTCGGTGCGCAAAAGCCGCCCTTCCCGGTGCTGATCCACGTTCAACTGCGGCGCCCGCTCGGTTGAACGCAACGGCCTCTCGCCCACCAAGGCCTGTTCAGCCTTGTTCAGCGTGCGGAGATGCGTTGGAATGGCCGGGCCGACTGCGGAACTTCGGCGTGGCGCGTTCGATGCACAAAGGAGAGGCATTGATGATCCCGTTGTCGTTCGCACAGCGTCGCCTATGGCTATTGTCCCAGTTGGCGAATTCGGGCCTCACCTACAACAACGTCATCACGTTGTCGCTGCGCGGCCGCTTGGACGTCGCGGCCCTGAGTGCGGCTTTGCGGGATTTGCTGACCCGGCACGAATCGCTGCGCACCGTTTTTCCGGCCGTGGACGGCGAGCCTTACCAGCGAATTCTCGATCCGGGCGATCTCGACTGGGAGTTGGCGGTGCGCCAGGTCGCGCCCGAGGACGTGGCCGGGGCCGCGCTGGAGGAGGCCCGGGCCACCTTCGACCTGTCCTCGCACGTGCCGATCCGCGCGACGCTGCTCGCGACGGCGCCGGACGAGCACGTGCTGATCCTGGTCCTGCACCACATCGCCACCGACGCCTCGTCCCACCGTCCGCTGGGACGCGACCTGTCGACGGCGTACGCGGCGCGGGTCCGCGATGCGGCGCCGGAGTGGGAGCCGCTGCCGGTGCAGTACGCCGACTACGCCCTGTGGCAGCGCGAGCTGCTGGGGGAGGAGTCCGACCCGGACAGCCGGATCTCGGTCCAACTGGACTACTGGCGGCGGACGCTGGCGGGAGCACCGGAGGAACTGGCGCTGCCCGCCGACCGGCTGCGTCCGCCGGTGACGAGCCATCTCGGTCACCGGCACCCGTTCCGGGTGCCGGCCGAGACGCACGCGCGGCTGCTGGACCTGGCGCAGTCCGAGGGCGTGACGGTGTTCATGCTGGTGCAGGCCGCGCTGGCGGTGACGCTGTCGCGGCTGGGCGCCGGCACCGACATCCCCCTCGGCGCGGCGACGGCGGGGCGCACCGACCAGGCGCTGGACGACCTGATCGGGTTCTTCGTCAACAGCCTGGTGCTGCGCACGGACCTGTCGGGCGACCCGGACTTCCGTGAGGTGCTGGCCCGGGTCCGCCGGACAAGCCTGGGCGCCTTCGCGCACCAGGACGTGCCGTTCGAGCGGCTGGTGGAGGAACTGGCGCCCGAGCGGTCGCTGACCCGGCACCCGCTGTTCCAGGTCATGCTGACCGTACGGAACGCCGCCGAGGCGGTGCTGGACCTGCCCGGGGTCGCCGTCGAGCCGCTGCCGTCGAACCTGCCGGTGGCCAGGTTCGACCTCGATGTGATGATCGGCGAGGCGTTCGACGCGCACGGTCGCCCCGACGGGCTGGTCGGCGACGTCGTCGGCGCCGGCACCCTGTTCGACGCGGCGACGGTGACCAGGATCGCCGGCTGGTTCGTACGGGTATTGGAGACGGTGGCCGCCGACCCGGGCATCCGCCTGCACGCGGTGGACGTGCTCGACGCGGCGGAGCGCGACCGCGTCCTCGTCGCGTGGAACGACACGCAGACGGATCTGCCGGGTGTCCCGGTCCTCACGTCGTTCGAGCGACAGGTCGTGGCCACCCCGGACGCCGTCGCCGTCGTCCAGGACGACCGAACGACCAGCTACGCCGAACTGGACGAGCGGGCGCGCCTGCTGGCGGGGACGCTGGCCGCGCTGGGAGTCGGGTCCGGTGCGGTGGTGGGGTTGTGCCTGCCCAGGGGCGTCGACGCCGTGGCGGGCCCCCTGGCCGTATGGAAGGTCGGGGCGGCCTATCTCCCGATCGATCCGGCCAACCCGGCCGAACGGATCGGGTTCATGCTGGCCGACAGCCGGGCGGTGGCCCTCGTCAGCACCGAGGACCTCCTCGACGCCCTCCCCGTGGCACGTATGCCGGTGATCGCGGTCGACGCCCTCGACCCGGCGTCGGTCGCGGGAGAGTTCGCGGCCGCGACGCCCGGCGCCGCCGAGCTGGCGTACGTGATGTACACCTCCGGGTCGACCGGCAGGCCGAAGGGCGTCGCCGTCACGCACGGCGGACTCGCCAACTACGTGACCTGGGCCGCCGCGGCCTATGACATGGGACGCGGCGGCGCCGTGCTGTACTCGTCACTGGCCTTCGACCTGACGGTCACCAGCCTGCTGGTGCCGCTCGCGGCGGGCTCGGCGATCTCGGTCAGCGAGGACGGCGGCGTCGAGGGACTGGCCGAAGTACTGCGCTCCGGCGGTGGTTTCGACCTGGTGAAGGTCGTCCCTGCGCACCTTCCGATGCTCGCGGAGCTCCTGCCCGCCGACCGGCTGCGGGACGCGGCGCGGCGCTGGGTGGTCGGCGGCGAGGCGCTGCCGGGCCCGGCCGTGTCGTCCTGGCTGGAGCTGGCCCCCGAGACGGTGGTGGTGAACGAGTACGGTCCGACCGAGACCGTGGTCGGCTGCTCGGTGTACGAGGTACGGGCCGGTCAGCGGGTCGAGGGCGTGGTGCCGATCGGGCGGCCGATCGCCAACACCCGCCTGTACGTGCTGGACGAGGGGCTTGCTCCGGCGCCGGTCGGGGTGGCCGGGGAGTTGTACGTCGCCGGGGCGGGGCTGGCCCGCGGCTACGTGGGCCGTGCCGGGCTGACCGGAGAGCGGTTCGTGGCGTGCCCGTTCGGCGCGTGCGAACGGATGTACCGGACCGGGGACTTGGCCAAGTGGACCTCCGACGGTGAGCTGGTGTTCCTGGGCCGCGCCGACGAGCAGGTGAAGGTGCGCGGTTTCCGGATCGAGCCCGGCGAGGTGGAAGCGGCTCTCCGCACGCACCCCGCCGTGGGACAGGCCGCGGTGGTCGTACGGGAGGACGCGCCGGGTGATACGCGGCTGGTGGCGTACGTCGTCCCCACCGACGCCGACGGCGGCGTCGTTGACGGCGAGGGCTTGCGGGAACTCGTCGCGCGCGGACTGCCGGACTACATGGTGCCGGCCGCCTTCGTCACGCTGCCCGAGCTGCCGCTGACGGCGAACGGCAAGCTCGACCGCAAGGCGCTCCCGGCCCCGGACTACGCGGCAGGCGCCGGGACCGGACGCACCGCCACGACCGTTCAGGAAGAGCTGCTGCGCGGGGCGTTCGCCGAAGTGCTGGGGCTCGAGGCGGTGGGGGCGGACGACAGCTTCTTCGAACTCGGCGGGCACTCCCTGCTCGGCGTCCGGCTGCTGTCGCGCATCCGCGTCGTACTGGGCGCGGAACTGCCGCTGTCCGTCCTGTTCGAACGGCCCACGGTGGCCGGGCTCGCCCGATGGCTCGCCGAATCGCGCGCGGGCCGGGTGCGGCTGGAACTGACGGCCGGCGCCCGTCCGAAACGCCCGCCGCTGTCCTTCGCGCAGCGCCGGCTGTGGTTCGTCGGCCAGCTCGAAGGCCCCAGCCTCGCCTACAACACCACCGCGGCGGTCCGCCTCACGGGTGAGCTGGACGTCCGCGCGCTGGCGGCGGCGCTCCGGGACGTCATCGCGCGCCACGAACCGCTGCGCACCGTGTACCCGACTGCCGACGGCGAGCCGTACCAGCAGATCCGCGACATCCGGGACGTGGACTGGGACCTGGCGGTGCGCCGGGTCGACCCGCCCGGCGTGGCCGAGGCCGTGGCGCGGGCGACCCGGCACGCGTTCGACCTGGCCGAGGAACTGCCGTTCCGGGCCTGGCTGTTCCAGACCTCCGACGAAGACCACGTGCTGGTCCTCGTCTTCCACCACATCGCCAGCGACGGATGGTCGATGGCGCCGCTCGGGCGTGACGTGTCGACGGCGTACGCGGCGCGGGTACGGGGCGAGGCGCCCGTATGGGCGCCGCTGCCCGTGCAGTACGTCGACTACGCGCTGTGGCAGCGGGAGTTGCTGGGGGACGAGTCCGACCCGGACAGCCTGCTGGCGACCCAGATCGAGTACTGGCGGCGGACGCTGGCCGGGGCCCCGGCAGAGCTGGCGCTGCCGACGGACCGGCCGCGACCGGCGGTGGCGAGCCGCCGCGGGCACCGGGTGCCGTTCCAGGTGCCGGCCGAAGTCCACCGGCGGCTGGTCGAACTCGCCCGCGCCGAGGGCGCGACGGCGTTCATGGTGGTGCAGGCCGCCCTGGCCGTACTGCTGTCCCGGCTCGGCGCCGGAGCGGACGTGCCGATCGGCATCCCGGTCGCCGGCCGGGCCGACGAGGCGCTGGAAAACCTCGTCGGATCCTTCGTCAACACACTCGTGATCCGTACCGACCTGTCGGGGGACCCGGCCTTCCGCGAGGTCCTGGCACAGGTCCGGGAGGCGAGCCTCGGCGCGCTGGCGCACCAGGACGTGCCGTTCGAGCGGCTGGTCGAGGAACTGGTCACGACCCGGGCGCTCGGCCGCCACCCGCTGTTCCAGGTGATGCTCACCGTGCAGAACGTCGAGCGCGCCGAACTGGAGCTGCCCGGCCTGCGGATGGCCGCCGGCACGACCGACGTGGACGTGGCGGCCGCTCCGGCGTCGCGGTACGACCTGCACTTCACCGTCGGGGAGACGTTCGACGACCAGGGACGTCCGGCGGGGCTCCGCGCGCTGGTGACCCTGGCCGAGGACCTGTTCCACGCCGAGACGGCGGACCGGATGGCCGCCTGGTTCGTCCGGGTGCTGGAGGCGGTGACCGAGACCGCGGACGTCCGGCTGCACGCGGTGGACGTGCTCGGCGCCGAGGAGCGGGACCGGCTGCTCAACCGGTGGAACGACACCGCCGTACCCGACGCGCGCCCGGCGGTCATCAGCCTGTTCCAGGACCAGGTGGCCGCGACCCCGGAGGCGACGGCCGTGGTGGCCGGCGACACCAAGGTGACCTACCGGGAGCTGGCCGCGGGCGCCGACCGGCTGGCCCGGTACCTGCGCGGCGCGGGAGTGGGCGCCGAATCCGTCGTGGGGCTGTGCCTGCCGCGCGGCGTCGAGATGGTCACCGCGATTCTGGGCGTGTGGCAGGCCGGCGCCGCCTACCTGCCCATCGACGGTCAACTGCCCGCCGAGCGGGTGGCGTTCATGCTCGCCGACAGCGGTGCGCGGGTGCTCCTCGCGGACCGGGACGCGGGCGCGGGGATCGGCGGAGACCGGTCCGCGGGTGTGCCGGTGGTGTGGATCGATGAGGCGCACCGCGCGGGGGAGCCCGCCGGAGTCGAAGCCGCCGCGTCGGCTGCGTCCGCGATGTCGGCCGTGGTGGATCCCGCGGGACTGGCCTACGTGATGTACACCTCGGGTTCGACGGGCGCGCCGAAGGGCGTCGCGGTCACCCACGGGTCGCTGGCCAACTACGTGGCCTCGGCGTCCGAGCGGCTGGAGTGGACCGGCGCGGGAGCGCGGTACGGGCTGCTCCAGCCCCAGGTCACCGACCTGGGCAACACCGTGGTCTTCATCAGCCTCGCCACCGGCGGGCAACTGCACGTCCTGGACCAGGAGTCGGTGACCGACCCCGCCGCCGTGGCCGCGTACCTGCGCGACCAGCGGATCGACTACGTCAAGGCGGTGCCGTCCCACCTGGCCGCGCTGTCCGCCGACTCCGGAGTGGACGCCGTGCTGCCCGCCCGCTCGCTCGTGCTCGGCGGGGAGGCCGCACCCGCCGCCTGGACGCGCGATCTCGTGGCGGCGGGCCAGCGCGTGTTCAACCACTACGGGCCGACGGAGACCACCATCGGAGTGGCCACCGCCGAGTTGTCGCCCGCGGTCGTGGCCGACGGCGTGGTCCCCATCGGCACACCCATAGCCAACACCCGGCTGTTCGTGCTCGACGACGTGCTGGCCGCCGTGCCGACGGGTGTCGCCGGCGAGCTGTACGTCGCCGGGGCCGGGGTCGCGCGCGGCTACGTGGGGCGGCGCGGGCTGACCGCGGAGCGCTTCGTGGCCTGCCCGTTCGGCTCCGGGATACGGATGTACCGCACCGGCGATCTGGTCAAGTGGACCGCCGGCGGGCAGCTGGTGTTCGTCGGCCGGGCCGACGCCCAGGTGAAGATCCGCGGCTACCGCGTCGAACCCGGCGAGGTCGAGGCCGTCCTGCTGGAGCACCCCGCCGTCTCCCGCGCCGCGGTGGTCGTCCGCGCGGACGGCGACCGGCTCGTCGCGTATGTCGTGCTCACCGGAAACGAGTCCCGAAACGAGTCCGTCAACGGGGAGCTGCGGGAGTTCGTGGCGGCGCGGCTGCCCGAGTACATGGTCCCGGCGGCGTTCGTGACGCTGGCCGAGTTGCCGCTGACCGGCAACGGCAAGCTGGACCGCGGGGCGTTGCCCGACCCCGACGACGTCACCGCCACCGTCCCCAGCCGGGAACCGGCCGACGCGACCGAGGCCGCACTCTGCGAGATCTTCGCGCAGGTCCTCGATCTGGAGGCGGTCGGCGTGCACGACAGCTTCTTCGACCTGGGAGGCCACTCCCTGCTCGCGATCCGGCTGCTCTCGCGGATCCGGGTCAGGCTGGGCGCGGAAGTCAAGATCAGGACGCTGTTCGAGGCGCCGACCGTGGCCGACCTGGCGGCGCGGCTCGCCGGTCCCCAGCCCGACCGAGCCCGCCTCCCGCTGCGGGCGGGCACCCGCCCCGAGCGCGCTCCGCTGTCGTTCGCGCAGCAACGCCTGTGGTTCCTGAGCCGGATGGAAGGACCCAGCCCGGCGTACAACATCCCCCTCGCCGTACGGCTGACCGGCGCGCTGGACGCCACCGCGCTGAACGCGGCGCTGCGGGACGTCCTCACCCGCCACGAACCGCTGCGCACCGTCTTCCGCTCCGAGGACGGCGAGCCGTACCAGCACATCCTCGACCCGCGCGAACTCGACTGGGATCTGCCGGTGTCCCACGTGGCACCCGACGACCTCGCCGACGCCATCGCGCGCGCCGCGAATTACGCGTTCGACCTGTCGGTGGAACTGCCCATCCGCGCCTGGCTGTTCGCGCTCGGGGCGGACGACTGGGCCCTGGTACTGGTCATCCATCACATCGCCACCGACGGCTGGTCACACGCCCCGTTCGCCCGTGATGTGTCGGTGGCGTATGCGGCGCGGTCGCGTGGTGAGGCCCCGGTGTGGGAGCCGTTGCCGGTGCAGTACGCGGATTACGCGCTGTGGCAGCGGGAGTTGCTGGGTGCGGAGTCGGATCCGGCGAGTCTGCTGTCGGCGCAGGTCGACTACTGGCGTCGTACGTTGGCCGGTACGCCGGAGGAGCTGGCGTTGCCGGTGGACCGGCAGCGCCCGGCGGTGGCGAGCCATGCCGGGCACCGGGCGGCTGTGCGGGTGCCGGCCGAGGTGCACCAGCGCCTGGTCGACCTCGCGCGGGCCGAGGGCGCGACGGCGTTCATGGTGGCGCAGGCCGCGCTGGCGGTGTTGCTGTCACGGCTCGGCGCGGGCACGGACGTGCCGATCGGTTCGGCGGTGGCGGGTCGTACGGATGAGGCGCTGGACGATCTGGTCGGGTTCTTCGTCAACACGCTGGTGATCCGGACGGATCTGTCGGGGGACCCGGAGTTCCGGCACGTGGTGGGCCGGGTGCGTGAAGCGAGCCTGGGCGCGTTGGCGCATCAGGACGTGCCGTTCGAGCGGCTGGTGGAAGAGCTGGCTCCGGCGCGGTCGCTGGCACGGCATCCGCTGGTCCAGGTGATGCTGACTCTGGGGAACGTGGAGCGCGCGGCACTCGAACTGCCCAGCGTCCGGGCCGAGGCACTCGACGGGTCGGGGAACGCGGCACGGTTCGACCTGGAAGTCCACCTGCGCGAGACCTTCGACGACCAGGGCCGGTCCGCCGGGCTCCACGGCAGCCTGAACGCGTCGGTGGACCTGTTCGACGCGCGGACGGCCGAGGCCATGGCCCACCGGCTGGCGCGGGTGCTGGACCAGGTGACCGCCGCCTCGGACGTCCGGCTGCACGCGGTCGACGTGCTCGGCTCGCGGGAGCGGCAGCAGGTTCTCGCCGAGTGGAACGACACCGCGGTCCCCGTCGGACCGGCGACGCTGCCGGAGTTGTTCGAGGCCCAGGTGCGCCGGACCCCGGACGCGGTCGCCGTGGTGTTCGAGGGCACCGAGTTGACGTACGCGGAACTCGACGCCCGTGCGGAACGGCTGGCGCGCCGTCTGGCCGGGCAGGGCGTGGGTCCTGAGGCGGTCGTCGCCGTGGTGCTGGAGCGCGGCGTCGAACTGATCGTGGCGCTGCTGGGCGTCCTGAAGGCCGGGGCGGCCTACCTGCCGGTCGATCCCGGTTACCCCGCCGAGCGCGTGGCCCTGCTGCTGGCGGACGCGGCGCCCGCGGTCGTACTCGACAACCCCGAGACCGTGGCGCGGCTGTCGGTCTCCGACGATGACGCCCACGGCGACGACGCCCAGGTCGCCCATTCGCGGCGGGTGGCGGCGGGCACGTCGCAGCACGCGGCGTACGTGATCTACACGTCCGGGTCCACCGGGCGGCCGAAGGGCGTGCTGGTCTCGCACCAGAGCATCGTCAACCGCCTGGTCTGGATGCGCGACCACCATCGGATCGGCAGCGGCGACCGGGTGATGCAGAAGACCCCGATCGTCTTCGACGTGTCTGTGTGGGAGCTGTTCTGCACGTTGATCTCGGGCGCGACGCTTGTCGTGGCGCGACCCGGAGGACACCGGGACCCGGGCTACGTGGCGGACCTGATCCGTACGCAGCGGGTCAGCGTGCTGCACTTCGTGCCGTCCATGCTGGACGCGTTCCTTCAGCACTCCGGTGGGGGCGACTTGCCGAGCCTGCGGCAACTGGTATGCAGCGGCGAGGCGTTGTCCCTGGAGACCCAGTCGCGGTTCTTCGCGGCGTTCGACGGCGTCGAACTGCACAACCTCTACGGCCCGACCGAGGCCGCGGTGGACGTCACCGCCTGGCCCTGCGACCCGGAGCAGAACGACGGCCCGGTCCCGATCGGCGCTCCGGTCGCCAACACCCAGGTCTTCGTCCTGGACGACCATCTGGTGCCGGTGGCGCCCGGTGTCACCGGAGAGCTGTATCTCGCCGGTGTGCAGCTGGCCCGGGGGTACCTGGGCCGTGCGGGACTGACGGGCGAGCGGTTCGTGGCGTGCCCGTACGGGTCGGGCGCCGGTGAGCGGATGTACCGCACCGGGGACCTGGCCCGGTGGACGACCGACGGGCACGTGGTGTTCGCGGGCCGGGTGGACGACCAGGTCAAGGTCCGCGGATTCCGGATCGAGCCGGGCGAGATCGAGGCCGTGCTGCTGACCCACCCGGACGTGAGCCAGGCCGCTGTCGTGGCCCGCGAGGACATCCCGGGGGACCGGCGGCTGGTGGCGTATGTCGTGCCCGCCGATGACGCCGCTGACCTCGATGGTGTACACGCTTTCGTAGCGGGTCGGCTGCCTGAGTACATGGTCCCGGCTGCCTTCGTCACGCTGGCCGGGCTGCCGCTGACCGCGAACGGAAAACTGGATCGCCGAGCGCTGCCGGCCCCCGAGTACACCGCGGGTGAGGGCCGCGGCCCGGTCACGGTACGCGAAGAGATCCTGTGCGAGGTGTTCGCGCAGGTGCTCGGCCTGGACGCGGTAGGAGTGGACGACGACTTCTTCCGGCTCGGCGGCCACTCACTGCTGGCGATATCGCTGGTCGACCGGTTGCGGGCCCGCGGCGTACCCGTACCGGTACGAGCCTTGTTCGAGACGCCGACCCCGGCGGGCCTGGCCCGCGCGGCCGACGCCGAGCCGGTGGTGGTCCCGGAGAATCTGATCCCGGCCGGCGCGCGGCAGATCACCCCGGAGATGTTGCCGCTGGTGGAGCTGTCGCAGGCCGAGGTCGACCGGGTGGTCGCGGCGGTCGAGGGCGGCGCGGCCAACATCGCGGACGTGTACCCGTTGACGCCGTTGCAGGAAGGCATGCTCTTCCACCACCTGCTCGTCGACGACGGCGCCGACGTGTACGTCACCGCCCAGGTGGTGGAGTTCGACACGCGCGACCGGCTGGACTCGGTCGCGCGGGCGTTGCAGCAGGTGGTGGACCGGCACGACATCTACCGGACCGGAGTGGTGTGGGAAGGCCTGCCGGAGCCCGTCCAGGTGGTGGCGCGCCACGCGGTCCTGCCCGTCGTGGAGCACACCCTGGACCCCGCCGACGGCGACCCGTCCACCGCACTGCTCGCCGCGGCGGGCTCGATGATGGACCTGGGCCGCGCGCCGCTGATGGACCTGCATGTCACCGCGCTGCCGACGGGCCGGTGGCTGGGCCTGGTGCGGATGCACCACATGGTCCAGGACCGACTGAGCCTGGACGTGCTGCTCCAGGAACTGCGGGCGATGCTGTCCGGGCAGGCGGATCTGCTCCCGGCGCCGCTGCCCTTCCGCGACATCGTCGCGAAGACCCTGGGAGTCTCCCGGGCCGAACACGAGCGCTTCTTCGCCGAACGGTTCGGCGACGTCACCGAACCGACCGCCCCGTACGGGCACCTCGACGTGCGGAGCAGCGCCACCGACGTGGTGTCCGAACTGGTCCCCGTGGACGGCGACGTCGTCCTCCGGCTGCGGGAGGTCGCCCGGCGTCTCGGGGTCAGCCCGGCGACGGTGCTGCATGTGGCGTGGGCCCGGGTGCTGGCGGTGGTGTCGGGCCGTGACGACGTGGTGTTCGGCACGGTGCTGTTCGGGCGGATGAACGCCAGCGGCGGCGCCGATCGCGTGCTGGGCCCGTTCATCAACACGCTGCCGGTGCGCGTACGGACCGGCCGGTCGGGTGTCCGGGCGGTGGTCGAGCACATGCGGGCCCAGCTCGCGGGGCTGCTGGATCACGAGCACGCTCCCCTTGCGGTGGCGCAGCGCGCCAGCGGGATCGTGGGCGACGCACCCCTGTTCACGTCGCTCTTCAACTACCGGCACGTATGGCGAGGAGCCGACGACGCCGGGCGGCGAGCGTTCGAGGGCATTCGCAGCGTCCTCATCCGGGAGCGGACCAACTACCCGCTGAGCGTGGCGGTGGACGACCTTTCCCGCGAAGAACTGGTCATCAACGTCCAGTCGTTCAGCTCAATCGACCCGGGCGCGGTCGGCCGCCTGATGCGCACGGCCGTGGAGAACACGGTCACCGCTCTCACCGAGACGCTCGACGGCGGCCCGGAGGCGGCCCTGGGCGAGGTGGCGGTCCTCGATGCGGGTGAGCGGGATCGGTTGTTGGTGGAGTGGAATGACACGGCGTCTGATGTGGGCGGTGTGTCTGGTGTTGTGGGGTTGTTTGAGCGGTGGGCGGTTGCTGCTCCGGGTGCGGTGGCGGTGGTCGCTGACGGCGTGGAGTTGTCGTATGGGGAGTTGGATGCGGCGGCGAATCGGCTGGCGCACTATCTGCGCGGCCAGGGTGTAGGTGCGGAGTCGGTGGTGGGGCTGCGGTTGCCGCGTGGCCTGGAGATGGTCGTCGGGATTCTGGGGGTGTGGAAGGCGGGGGCGGCGTATCTGCCGGTTGACGCCCAACTGCCCGCTGAGCGGGTTGAGTTCATGCTGGCGGATGCGGGTGTGGGGCTGGTGGTGGGCTCGGAGGAGTTGGGCCTGTCGGCGGGTTCTCCCAGCACGGTGCCTGAATTGGACACTGATCTGGCGGGGTTGGCGTATGTGATTTATACGTCGGGTTCGACCGGGACTCCGAAGGGTGTGGGGATCTCGCACGGATCGCTGGCGAATCTGGTGTCGGTGTTCGGGCCGGTGATGGGTGCCGGTCCGGGGATCGGGGTGTTGCAGTTCGCGTCGTTCAGTTTTGACGCGTCGGTGCTGGATGTGGCGGTGGCGTTGTCATCGGGTGCCACGTTGTGGATCGCCAGCGAGGAGCAGCGGGAGCAGCCGGAGCGGTTGCGGGAGCTGGAGGGCGTACGGGCGGCGAGCGTCGTGCCGTCGCTGCTGGGCGTTTTGCAGCCGGAGGATCTGGCGCGGGTGGAGACCCTGCTGGTGGGTGCCGAGGCGATCAGCGAGCCGTTGGCGCGTACGTGGTCGTCGGGTCGGCGGCTGGTGAACACCTTCGGGCCCACGGAAGCGGCCGTGATGGTGGCAGCCGGAACCGTGGACGCAGACCGGCCGGGTCCGGTGCCGTTCGGCCGGCCGATCGCCAACACCCGCCTTTATGTGCTCGATGACGCGCTTGAGCCGGTGCCGGTGGGTGTGGCCGGGGAGCTGTATGTCGCGGGCGCCGGTCTGGCCCGCGGGTACGTGGGCCAACCCGGTCTGACGGGTGAGCGGTTCGTGGCGTGCCCGTACGGCTCCGGGTCAGGCTCGGGTGAGCGGATGTACCGCACTGGTGACCTGGTGAAGTGGGCGCCGGATGGTCAGTTGGTGTTCGCCGGGCGGGCGGATGAGCAGGTCAAGGTCCGTGGGTTCCGGATCGAGCCCGGTGAGATCGAGACGGTGCTGCTGACGCACCCGCAGGTGGCCCAGGTCGCGGTGGTCGCTCGCGAGGACGTCCCGGGGGACAAGCGCCTGGTGGCCTATGTCGTACCCGCTGACGACGCCGCTGACCTTGATGACGTACGCGCTTTCGTGGCACGGCAGTTGCCGGACTACATGGTCCCGGCCGCCGTCGTGGTGCTGCCGGAACTGCCGCTGACCGCCAACGGGAAGCTGGACCGCAGGGCCCTCCCCGTACCGGAGTACACCGCAGGCGGTGGACGAGGCCCGGCCACCGTACAGGAGGAGATCCTCTGCGCGGTGTTCGCCGAGGTTCTCGGTCTGGAGTCGGTGGGGGTGGACGACAACTTCTTCCGGCTGGGCGGGCATTCGCTGCTCGCGGTGTCGCTGGTGGAGCGGTTGCGTGCGCGGGGTGTGTCGGTGTCGGTGCGGGCGCTGTTCGAGGCTCCGACGCCGGCCGGGCTGGCGGGTGCGGCGGGGGTCGTGCCGGTGGTGGTGCCGGAGAATCTGATCCCGGCCGGCGCGCAGCAGATCACCCCCGGGATGTTGCCGCTGGTGGAGCTGTCCCAGGACGAGATCGATCGGGTGGCCGCCACGGTCGAAGGCGGGGCGGCCAATATCGCGGACGTCTATCCGCTGGCGCCGTTGCAGGAGGGCATGCTCTTCCACCACCTCATGGCGGCCGATGGCGAGGATGTCTACCTCACCGCGCGCACGTTGGAGTTCTCCACCCGGGATCGTCTGACCGAATTCGTGGAGGCGTTGCAGCAGGTCGTGGACCGGCACGACATCTACCGGACCGGTGTCGTATGGGAAGGGCTGCGGGAGCCCGTCCAGGTGGTGTGGCGGCACGCGCTGCTGCCCGTCGTTGAACACGAGATCGACAGCAGGCAGACGGATGCCCTGATAGCCCGGGCGGGCTCGGTGATGGACCTGAGCCGTGCGCCGTTGATGGACCTGCACGTGGCCGAACTGCCGGAAGGCCGGTGGCAGGCGCTGGTGCGGATGCACCACATGGTCCAGGACCACCTGGGCATGGACGTCCTGTTGCGGGAGCTCCGGGCGGTGCTTGCCGGTGAGACGGAGCGTTTGGCGCCCGCGTTGCCGTTCCGGAACTTCGTGGCGCAAACACGGCGAGTGCCGCGCGCGGAACATGAGCGGTTCTTCGCCGAGCTGCTGGGCGATGTGACCGAACCGACCGCTCCGTACGGACTGCTCGACGTCCGGGGTGACCGCGCTGACGTCGCTTCTGGGCTGCTGCCGCTGCCCGGTGAGATGGTCGCGGCCTTGCGGCGGGTGGCGCGGCAACTGGGCGTCACCCCGGCGACGGTGCTGCATGTGGCGTGGGCTCGGGTGCTGGCGGTGCTGTCGGGTCGTGACGACGTGGTGTTCGGGACGGTGCTGTTCGGGCGGATGAACGCCGGTGAAGGCGCCGACCGGGTGCTTGGCCCGTTCTTCAACACGCTGCCGGTACGCGTGCGGACGGGCAGCGTGGGCGTCCGGGCCGCTGTCGAACTGATGCGGGCCCAGCTTGCGGCGCTGCTGGAGCACGAGCACGCTCCGTTGGCGGCAGCGCAGCGTGCCAGCGGGATCGTGGGCAACGCGCCGCTCTTCACCTCCCTGTTCAACTACCGGCACTCTGACCAGCAGCCCGATGCTGCCGGGCAACGGCAGGTCGAGGGCATCCAGCAAGTCTCTCTCCGAGAGCGGACCAACTATCCGCTCACCTTGGCCGTCAACGATCTCGGCCCTGACCGTCTCAGCCTCAGCGTCGAAGCCCTGGAGCCGATCGACGCCGGTGCCGTCGGCCGCTTGTTCCGCACAGCGCTGGAAAGCGTGCTGGTTGCACTGGCTGACACGCTCGACGGCGGTCCGGACATCGCTCTCCAGAAGGTGCTCGTCGTTGATCCGGGTGAGCGGGATCGGTTGTTGGCGGAGTGGAATGACACGGCGTCTGATGTGTCTGCTGCCCCGGCGTTGTCGGTTGTGGGGTTGTTTGAGCGGTGGGCGGCGACGGCGCCGGACGCGGTGGCGGTGGTCGCTGACGGGGTGGAGCTCTCGTATGGGGAGTTGGATGCGGCGGCGAATCGGCTGGCGCATTACCTGCGCGGGATGGGTGTAAGGCCGGAGTCGGTAGTCGGACTGCGGCTTCCGCGTGGCCTGGAGATGATCAACGGGATTCTGGGGGTGTGGAAGGCAGGGGCGGCGTATCTGCCGGTCGACGCTGAACTCCCGGTCGAGCGCGTGGAGTTCATGCTGGCCGATGCGGGTGTGGGGCTGGTCGTGGGCCCGGACGAGCTGGGCCTATCCGCCGGTTCTCCCAGCACATTGCCGCAGGTGGACGCTGACTTGGCGGGGTTGGCGTATGTGATTTACACGTCGGGGTCGACTGGGACCCCGAAGGGTGTGGGGGTCTCGCACGGGTCGCTGGCGAATCTGGTGTCGGTGTTCGGGCCGGTGATGGGCGCGGCCCCTGGTGTGGGGGTGTTGCAGTTCGCGTCGTTCAGTTTTGACGCGTCGGTGCTGGATGTGGCGGTGGCGTTGTCGTCGGGTGCCACGTTGTGGGTGGCCAGTGAGGGGCAGCGCGAGCAGCCGGAACGGTTGCGGGAGCTGGAGGGCGTACGGGCGGCCAGTGTGGTGCCGTCACTGCTGGGCGTGGTGGATCCGGCCGATCTGGCGCGGGTGGAGACCCTGCTGGTAGGTGCCGAGGCGATCAGCGAGACAGCGGCGCGTACCTGGTCGTCGGGTCGGCGATTGGTGAACACCTACGGGCCCACCGAAGCGGCCGTGATGGTGGCGGCCGGAACGGTGGACGCAGACCGGCCGGGTCCGGTGCCGTTCGGCCGGCCGATCGCCAACACCCGCCTTTACGTGCTGGACGACGCCCTTGAGCCGGTGCCGGTCGGTGTGGCGGGGGAGCTGTACGTCGCCGGTTCCGGGCTCGCGCGCGGGTATGTCGGTCGGCCGTCGTTGACCGGTGAGCGGTTCGTGGCCTGCCCGTACGGCTCCGGCTCTGGTGAGCGGATGTATCGCACCGGTGACCTGGTGAAGTGGGCGCCGGACGGTCAGTTGGTGTTCGCTGGCCGGGCGGATGAGCAGGTCAAGGTCCGCGGGTTCCGGATCGAGCCCGGTGAGATCGAGACGGTCCTGCTGACGCACCCGCAGGTGACGCAAGCCGCGGTGGTGGCTCGCGAGGACCTTCCGGGGGACAAGCGCCTGGTGGCGTATGTCGTGCCCACCGACGGGAACGACGGGATCGACCTTGATGGCGTACGCGCTTTCGTAGCGGGGCGGCTCCCCGAGTACATGGTCCCGGTAGCGCTGGTCACGCTGGATGAGTTGCCGTTGACCGCCAACGGAAAGCTGGAGCGTCAGACCCTGCCCGTACCGGAGTACGCCACGGGTGCGGGCCGGGCCCCGGTGTCGGTGCAGGAAGAGATTCTGTGCGCGCTGTTCGCCGACGTCCTTGGTCTGGATTCGGTGGGGGTTGACGACAGCTTCTTCGAGCTGGGCGGGCATTCGCTGCTCGCGGTGCGGTTGGTGTCGCGGATCCGCACGGTGTTGAGCGTCGAGGTCGAGGTCCGGGCGTTGTTCGACGCTCCGACAGTGGCGGGGTTGGCGGCGCGGCTGGCCGAGGGTGTGGGGCAGGCTCGTACGCCGTTGCGCGCGGCGGCTGAGCGTCCGGAGCGGGTGCCGTTGTCGTTCGCGCAGCGGCGGCTGTGGTTCCTGGGCCAGCTCGAAGGGCCGAGCCCGACGTACAACGTCCCCGTGCCGATCCGGCTGAGCGGCGTGGACGCCGTGGCGCTGGGTGCGGCGCTCCGTGATGTCGTTGAACGGCATGAGTCGTTGCGGACGGTCTTCCCGGCCGTGGACGGCGAGCCGTACCAGCACGTTCTCGACGCGCAGGAGCTTGACTGGGCGCTGGAGATCAGCGAGGTCGCGCCCGAGGGCCTCGCCGACGCCGTGGGACAGGCGTCCCGTTACGCGTTCGACCTGTCGGCCGAAGTGCCGATACGGGCCTGGCTGTTCGAGGCTGGGCCGGACGAGCAGGTGCTGCTCGTACTGATGCACCACATCGCCAGTGATGGCTGGTCGATGGCACCGCTGAGCCGGGATCTCTCCGCCGCGTACGCGGCGCGGGTGCGCGGTGAGGCCCCGGTGTGGGCGCCGTTGCCAGTGCAGTACGCCGATTACACGCTGTGGCAGCGGGAGTTGCTGGGTGACGAGTCGGACCCGGACAGTCTGCTCTCGGCGCAGGTGGAGTACTGGCGGCGGGCGCTCGCCGGAGTGCCGGAGGAGTTGTCATTGCCGGTGGAGCGGCCGCGTCCGGCGGTGGCCAGTCATCGCGGTCACGCGGCGGGGTTCCGTGTGCCGGCGGAGGTGCACCAGAGGCTGGCGGAGTTGGCGCGGGCCGAGGGCGCGACGGTGTTCATGGTGTTGCAGGCCGCGCTGGCGGTGACGCTGTCGCGGCTCGGGGCCGGTACCGACATTCCGATCGGCTCGGGTGTGGCCGCCCGTGGTGATGAGGCGCTGGAGGACCTCGTCGGGTTCTTCCTGAACACGTTGGTGATCCGGACGGATCTGTCGGGTGATCCGGAGTTCCGGCAGGTGCTGGGCCGGGTGCGTGAGGCGAGCCTGGGCGCGTTCGCGCATCAGGACGTGCCGTTCGAGCGGCTCGTGGAAGAGCTGGCTCCCGAGCGGTCGATGTCCCGGCATCCGCTGTTCCAGGTGGTCCTCACCTTGCAGAACGTCGAGCGGGCGGGACTGGACATGCCCGGCGTTCAGGCCGGGACGGTATCGGCTCCGGACACCGTGGCCATGGCGTCGGTCAAGTGTGACGTGGACGTGATGGTGGTTGAGCAGCTTGATGGTGGGGGTCGGCCGGCGGGGTTGCGTGGTGTGGTGACGGTGGCGGCGGATTTGTTTGGTGAGGCTGCGGCGGGCCGGTTTGCTGGGTGGTTCGGGCGGGTGCTGGATGGGGTGACGGCTGCGCCGGGTGTGCGGCTGGGGGCGGTGGATGTTCTTGCGGCCGGTGAGCGGGATGTGCTGGTCAGTGGGTGGAACGACACGGCCAGGGCTGTGGTGGGTTCGTCGGTGGTGGAGCTGTTCGAGGGGCAGGTGGCGGCTGTTCCGGACGCGGTGGCGGTGGTCGCTGACGGGGTGGAGTTGTCGTATGGGGAGTTGGATGCGGCGGCGAACCGGGTGGCGCATTACCTGCACGGAATGGGTGTGGGCCGCGACTCGGTGGTGGGGTTGTGTCTGCCGCGTGGTGCCGACCTGGTGGCCGCGATGGTGGGTGTGCTGAAGGCGGGGGCCGCGTATCTGCCGGTGGA